>JAEUVL010001084.1 GCA_016786965.1 Chitinophagaceae bacterium | reverse complement strand
GAAAGACTTCAGCGAGAACTTTCATCAAAAAGCGTTGTTGCTGGAGCAACTGGAATCCCGCTTGCAGGTAAAGGGTGCAGAAGATACCGAACTGCTGGAGCAATTGCGCCAAAGCACCCTGCTGACCGATGAGCAATGGATTGCTTTCCGCCAGATTTTTGATAAAGTACATGGCGGCTACCTCATCCGCCTGAAGGAAAAATTACCCGATCTTACCCCTGCCGAAATCCGCTATATGGCCCTGGCCAAACTGCGGTTTAATAATAAAGAAATGGCCTCGGCCCTCGGCATCTCCCAGCAAACCGTGCGGGTTACGGCCCACCGCCTGCGCAAAAAGCTGTCTTTGCCCGAAGAAGGCTCCCTCTCGGAGCTGGTGGAGTCTATTTAGGCATTCCCTCCAAACTCTCTCCTGTACTGTATTTCAGCGTTGAAACGAAATTGAAACGCTGCTGAAATGCTTTTGTAATGCCTGAAATAAGGAAACCGGCTTTCCCTGCCCCCATATTTGTGCCTGACCATTGGCCTGATCCTTTCTAAATAGATGTTCTATGACCGGCACTTTTTCTAAGAGAACCCTGCAACTGATCATTGTACTCCTCCTGCTCATACTGCTGTCGGCGGTATGGGTCTGGTACGGGGTGCAGTTGAAAAAGATTGAACGGGAAAAAGAAAACATTACGGGCTTCGCAAAAACCAATTCACCCTGAAGCTTCGGATCGTACGGAAACATCTGTTACCCTTTGGCATAAACCCTTTTTAACCATACTACTTCAAACGAACACAATGAGAAAAGCATTCATCCTCACCATTCTCTTTCTTATCACCGGTTATTGCGGCATGGCGCAAACCATCCGCTATGTAAAACCGGTAGCCGCTGGTACAGGCTCAGGTAACTCCTGGGCCAACGCCAGTGCCGACCTGCAGGCTATGATCAATGCCTCTGTGGCCAACGACGAAGTTTGGGTAGCCACAGGTACTTATTATCCCACCGCCACCACCGACCGCACCATTTCATTTGTGATGAAAGCTGGCGTAAAAATTTATGGCGATTTTCCCGGTACGGGCAATCCCGTGTTTGCAGACCGCAACCTGGCCTTGTATGAAACCATATTAAGCGGTGATATAGACAGAAACGACGGGCCCAATTTTGCCAACAACTCCGGCAACAGCTTCCATGTGGTGAGTAATGATAATAATGGCTTGACCAATACTGCCGTTTTAGATGGATTTACCATTATGGGTGGCAATGCAAATGGCAGCATCATAAATAATCAAAGGAATGGGGCTGGTATGCTGAATGTTTCCGCTTCGCCCAAACTGGTTAATGTAATTTTTTCGGGCAATAATGCCAGTAGCAGCGGCGGCGGCCTGTATAACCAGTCATCCTCACCAGAACTGATCAATGTAATCTTTTCCGGGAATAATGCGGGCAGCCAGGGGGGCGCAATAGCCAATTCAAGCGCTTCTCCCTTCATCACCAATGCTATTTTCTGGGACAACAATGCCGGTATTAGTGGTGGTGCTTTGCAAAATTTAACCTTATCATCAGCGCCAACTATTAGGAACAGTATTTTCTGGGGCAACACAACGGGGGGAACCACTGTAAGCAATATTTCCGGCGGCTCAACTGCAGTTACCTACTCCGATTTAGAAGGTGGTTTTACCGGTACAGGTAATATCAATCAAAACCCCTTATTCGTAAATGCTGCCGACCCGGATGGAGCCGATAATAAAATGGGCACGGCGGATGATGGGTTGAAGCTGTTGCCCT
>JAEUVL010001079.1 GCA_016786965.1 Chitinophagaceae bacterium | reverse complement strand
CTGGTCATCGATCAATGCATCTGCCTTTGCCTCATCCAGCAGGTTGATAAAAGGTAATGCGGGTGTACGCAGCACCAGCCTATCTAAAAAAGTAAATGGTAGTTCGATAGCAGACTGACTCATAATAACAGCGACCGGCTCCAGGTCAATTCTTTTTTAGTTATATAAGATAACAAGGCAAGGTTAATGCCAGGCAAGCCATTCAACAGGTCGCATTCTTTTCCACTGTACCAATTCTCCCTGCATTCAACTTCCAGCAGTTCTACTGTTCTTTGCACCCAATAGTCTGTTGCCGTTGAAAAGAGCTCATTACCTGTAAGTGTATAGAGGGTTTTATAAAACTGCACCAATCCGGCTGCTCCGTGACAAAAATGAGAATCGGCTGCCAGAGTAGCTCCTTCATCCTTCCTGGTTACAATTTTTTCAGCAAGCTCATCAGCCAGTTCTTTCCATGCGGGTTCCTGCAAAAGCGAAGAGGCCCGGTATAACACTAAAATAATGTTCAGATCCCCATAGCACCAGGCAAGCCTCTGCGAGAAATAAATGTCGGATAGATTGCTGCTGTGAACAGAAAAGGGAAAGAATGCATGCTGCTCGTTATCCGGATCGGGTTTCATCCGCAGGCTTATAAGAAAATGAATACCTTTTGTAATTACTTCTTTTACTTTCTTTTCCAATATTCCAGCCTCCAGCACATTCAGCAGGATAAGTAAGAATCCTGCATTGCCATGCGACAAGCCGGTATCTATACGTTCTTTCTCCCTCGGATCAACAATAAAATTGCGGAACCAGCAACCATTTTCCGTAATAACAGCTTTATCACAAAAGGCTTCAACTAACTTCTCAAGATATGACCTGATTTGCGGTTCTTTACTGCGGGTGGTAAAGTAATGAACAATGCCCATTGCACCGTGGAGATAATCGTTCCGGTCCTCTTCCATTATTTGTTTCATTGCAATGGCAGCCATCGAAGCGTCCAGTTCTCCCAAATCTTCCTGCAGGTCAATATCTACCAGTTC
>JAEUVL010001039.1 GCA_016786965.1 Chitinophagaceae bacterium | reverse complement strand
GAAAGATTGAAACATTCACTGGTAAATGGTATCACAGAATATATTGATGCTGATACAGAAGAGGCCCGTCAAAAATATCCTACCCCGCTGGAAGTAATTGAAGGACCACTGATGGCCGGTATGAACGTGGTGGGAGATCTGTTCGGTGCCGGTAAAATGTTTTTACCCCAGGTGGTAAAAAGTGCCAGGGTAATGAAGAAAAGTGTGGCGGTTCTGACTCCTTTTATCGAAGCAGAAAAAGAAGAAAGAAAACAGGCACATATTGCTGCTGGAACTGTAAATGAAGAAGCAGCCGGGGCCGCCAAAGTATTACTGGCTACAGTAAAAGGTGATGTGCACGATATTGGTAAGAACATTGTAGGGGTGGTGCTGGGCTGTAATGGGTATGATATTATCGATCTGGGCGTAATGGTTCCTGCTGATAAGATACTCGATACAGCAGAAAAAGAAAAGGCTGATATCATTGGACTGAGTGGCCTCATCACTCCATCATTAGATGAAATGGTACATGTGGCGCATGAAATGAAACGCCGTGGCATGAAACAACCACTGCTGATCGGTGGCGCCACCACTTCAAGAATGCACACGGCTGTAAAAATTGCTCCGCAATACGATAATGGCGTAATGCATATTCTGGATGCCTCCCGTAGCGTAACGGCTGTTAGTACTTTGCTGAATAAAGAACAAAGGGAACCGCTGCTGCAGCAAACACAAAAGGAATACGAAGATCTGAGAAACCAGTTTCTCAACAAAAAGGCAAAGCCATTTATTCCTTATAGTGAGGCAGTAGTAACAAAGGAGTACTTTGATTGGAAAAACTATAAGCCCACTGCTCCGTCTGTTAATGGAGTGAAAGTGCTGAAAGCATTTGATCTCGCCACCATAGCCCGCTATATCGACTGGGGTCCTTTCTTCATTGCCTGGGAAATGCCTGGTCATTTTCCGCAAGTATTATCTGACAAGATCTTTGGAGCTGAAGCCACCCGTTTGTACAACGAAGCACAAAAGATGGTAGACCGTATTATTGCCGAAAAGTGGTTCAGCGCTGATGGAGTTATTGGTTTTTGGCCAGCCAGCAGTAATAATGCGGAC
>JAEUVL010000988.1 GCA_016786965.1 Chitinophagaceae bacterium | reverse complement strand
ATCGTTAGTCCGCTGAAATGCGGAGTGTGGATTAAAATTAAGATAAGGGGAATAAGTAAGGTATTAAATTTTAGAAACTATCACTGGCAGTCATTTTTACTAAAACAGTTGTAATTTAGTTTGTATGGTTGAAAAAATGATTGAAAAACTCAATAGCCTTGCGCCAATGAATGAAGTTCTGGCTGATAGGGTGAGGGCTCTTGCAAAAATTACGACTTTTGCAGCCGGAGAACTGATATTGCGGGAAGGACAGGTTTGCAACCGGGCCTGCCTGGTGGTCGAAGGACTTACCCGTTCCTATTACCTGAATGAAGGCGTTGATATTACATCCCGTTTTATGGAAGAAGGGTTTATCGTTACCTCCTGGCCCAGCTACTATACTCAAAAACCCGGTAATGAGTTTATAGAAGCCATGGAAGACACCAGTTTGGCCTGTCTTAATTATTCCGATATACAGCAATTGTATATTGATTTTCCGGAGTTCAATATAAACGGAAGGCGACAAACAGAGTACGCTTTTTACTTGTCTGAATTACGGACTTTATTGCTGCGTAAACATACGGCCGAAGAAAAGTACAAGTATTTTCTTCACAATCATCCTACACTGATGCAACGGGTAGCGCTCAAGCATATTGCCACCTATCTTGGCATGAGTGAGGAGACATTAAGCCGTGTACGCAGCAGGTTTCACAAAAATAATTCCTGAATATTATTGTTTTCCCTGATTGACAATTGTCAAGACCGTGCTGCCCGATCTGTATCTTGACTTTTGTCAATGGCATGCGAAATGAACCATTCTATTTTCATAAAAATTATTTTTTATGAAATCATCCGTCATTTTATTTGCCTGTTCGTTGCCCCTAGCAATTGCAGCACAACAAGTTCAAAAAAAAGTATCTTTTTATGCACAGGGCGGTTACAGAAGTTCAAATTATATAAAAGAAGCAGCTAAGGAGCATCTCGCTTCTGCAACGGAAACACATCATCACAAATGCATTATTTTGAATGCAGGATTTCAGTACCGGTTTGCGGCAAAGTGGAGGGCTGGTCTCGCTTTTACTTATGATCACTTCGGCACAAAGCACCGCTCTGTAGAGCTAAGCAACATAAGTTATTTGATTCGCTGTGACAGGATATGGAGAGATGAGCGCCGTTATCTTCTTTATTCCGGTGTTATGTTAGGTATTACCAAAATAAGAAGATTTGAGGATGAGAATGAGACGGAGCGAAAAACTGAACCCGGGTACCATCTTTGTCTTATTGGGGCTGAATATAAAATAGCGGAATGGCTGTCGATCGATCTGAATGCAGGATGGGGAGCGGCCGGCCTGCTAAGTGCAGGAGCAAGATTTAAATTCTAGCGATTCATTTATTGCCTGAAATCTGTTGTATGATATTGGTAGTGGAAAAGCCCTCCAGGATGGGATTGATGACTACCCGACCACCGTTGGCAATCACTTCTTTACTTCCTGCTATTTGTTCTTCTGTATAATCTCCGCCTTTTACGATGACATCAGGCATGATGGAGGTGATCAGTTTTAATGGTGTGTCTTCTTCAAAGATCACCACTGCATCTACCATGACCAGTGAAGCCAGCAGCAATGCTCTTGCATCCTGGCTATTTACAGGGCGACTTTCGCCTTTTAATCTTTTTACAGAAGCATCTGCGTTTAATCCTACAATGAGATAATCTGCTTCGGCGGCGGCCTGCGATAAGGAGAAAATATGCCCCTGGTGAAGGATATCGAACACTCCATTGGTAAAAGCGACCTTTTTACCGGTGCATCGCCACTGTGCCACCTGTTGAACGGCAGCAGTGGCAGAAATTATTTTACCGGGTATGAGATCAGCTCGTTTCATTTATTTTTCTTTTGTTGTACCAGGGAATGGAGACAAAACTAATTAAACCACCGATGAGTATCACTACGGTTTGTGCCAGCCATAATATCCAGCCAAATGCCAGGGCAATACCGGGATTCAACCCGTACACTTCCATTGTTTTTTGCAGCAGGTAGGCATACGTGCCGATACCGCCGGGGGTGGCTATCATACCAACACTGCCGGCAGAAAGTACTGTGAATGCTTCCCGTATACCATACTGGGTAGTTTCTCTCAA
This sequence comes from Chitinophagaceae bacterium, assembly GCA_016786965.1. Classification (GTDB taxonomy): domain Bacteria; phylum Bacteroidota; class Bacteroidia; order Chitinophagales; family Chitinophagaceae; genus JJ008. Next base: position 1,410 of record JAEUVL010000988.1, on the reverse strand, counting down.
TGCCATAAAGCCAATATAACCGCCAATGAGGTATAAGGCCCACATGGATAAAGTAAGAAACAGGAACCACCATCTTTTTTTCAGGTGCTGAATGGCACTGACACCCTGCCAGATGCTGCGCCATATTTTTTTAAATAATAGCCCAAGGTCGCTCAAGTTCTTTTTCTTCTTTATCATCCAGATGGCAATAGCCAGTACTATTAAAGAACCAAGTATAATGCTAACAAGAGTGGATGAAATAGTTTTAGTGCCCTCTTTTCCCTTAGAATTAAAAATGGTATCTATTAATTGCGAATAAATATCCGGTTGAATGGCAAGGGTGATACCGAAAACGAGGAGCAGTGTAATGGCATCAATCACCCGTTCGAGGATGATAGTGCCGATCAGTTTGTCAGCTGGTATTTTTTCATAACGGGCCAGTACGGTGCATTTTAATACTTCGCCGAGACGGGGTACCGCCTGGTTGGCAAGATACCCTATAAACACAGCAAAGACAGTATTGGTGGTGGAAGGATTATACCCCATAGGTTCCATCAGCAGCTTCCAGCGGATGGCCCGGATGTAATGACTAAGGAATAAAATACAGAAGACCGGTAAGACGAGCCAGTACCGGGCAGTTTTTAAGGCTAATTGTATCTGTGACTTATCGTCGCTGGTCAGGTCTTTTACAGACCACCAGACAAGGAAAATGCCTAATCCGAGGAAGAAAGTATATTGAAGTATGGTGCGGAGGCGCTTATTCATAGGTAGTGGGGAAAGGGAATTGTTGGGCCATCATAGTTTTGTAAATGTAAAGCAGCCAAAGGCAAATCCCAATTACTTTTAGTTTACCAGGAGGTTATCAATCAGTCTTAATTCACCCAGAAAAGCTGCAGCGAGTATAACCAGTTTTTGTTCTCCATCCCAATCAGATACGGGCAGTAAACTGGTAGCATCGACCAGTTCGAGATAATCTGTACGAAAACCTGTATCTGCCAGCATCCCTTTTGCTCTTACCATCACATCATTGGTAGCCCCTGCTACAAGGTGTTCTTTTATATAACACATCGATTTGTAAATACCGGGAGCTTTTTTTCGGTCCTCATGAGTCAGCCGCATGTTCCGGCTGCTCATGGCAAGGCCATCGGTTTCCCGAAGGGTAGGGCACACGTTCACCATAATCCGGTCTTTCATACCTATTAGCTCCACCAGCCTGCTGATGACCATACATTGCTGGTAATCCTTTTGTCCCAGGTAAAGATGGTCCGGTTGCACGATATTCAGCAGTCTATCCACCACCATACAAACTCCCTGGAAATGGCCGGGCCTGAATTCCCCTTCGAGGCTTGTTTCCAAAAAGCCAAGATCGTAGTGGCGGCTGGGTTTGATGCCATCCGGGTACATTTCTGCCACTGAAGGCAGGAAAAGAGC
>JAEUVL010001074.1 GCA_016786965.1 Chitinophagaceae bacterium | reverse complement strand
CATATTGGAAAACTCCGGCTTTCTCGATGGCCTGGTGATGAGAGAAGCGATGGAAGTAGCCATCAAAGCCATTGAAGAAAAAGGAATTGGGGTACGCAAGGTGAATTACAAAATGCGGGATGCCGCCTTCAGCCGCCAGCGCTACTGGGGCGAACCGTTCCCGATAAAATGGATCAACGGGATAGCTTACGCTATGGATGAAAGCGAGTTACCAGTGGAATTGCCGGTAGTGGAGAAGTATGGCCCGGGACCTGACGGACAGGGCCCCTTAGCTAACATACCCGAATGGGTCAACAAAAAAGTAAAACTATCTAACACAGCGGGGTCTAAAGTCCCCTCTCCTGCAGGAGAGGGGGTTGGGGGTGAGGTCGAAACCAACACCATGCCCGGCTATGCCGGCAGCAGTTGGTACTTCCTCCGGTATATGGACCCGGCAAATGGCAGCACCTTCTGCGACAGAAAAGTATCCGACTACTGGAACCAGGTGGACCTCTATATCGGCGGTACCGAACATGCCGTAGGCCATTTATTGTACAGCCGTATGTGGACCAAAGTGCTGTACGACCTGGGCCATATCGGTTATGACGAGCCGTTTAAAAGATTGCTGAATCAGGGGATGATTACGGGGAAAAGCGCAATTGCAAGAATAGTATGGGAAGAATTAAAACTTTCTTCGAATCCAGATCATTTTTCTGAGCCAATCCCATATGTTGTTCCAAAAGAGTTTCCTAATTTATTTTCTGAAAGTATTCCAGCCAATGATAGACTACCAGTTGATTCAATAACCATAGGTAGTTCTGGGGAGTTTTTATTATGTCAAGATGACTGTGAGAAAATTAGTAATAAGTATCCAAAATTTAAAGGTCTTAGAATCGCAACGTTTGAAGATGGTAAGAGAATGGCTCAAGAATTAAAGCATCTTCAGATTGAAGAAAGTTGGTTTAAAGATGTAGTTGAATTAGGTGTATTAGATGAGAAAATGTCAAAATCGAAATTGAATACATTTAATCCAGACGACCTAGTTTACAAATACGGCGCCGACACCTTCCGCATGTACGAAAT
>JAEUVL010000983.1 GCA_016786965.1 Chitinophagaceae bacterium | reverse complement strand
TCACTCAAATTTTAGCCTCTTTACGCAAAACAGACCGGGAACCCGTTTTCCCGGACGGAAATTTATGTCCTGATTTAACCACACTTAAAAATCAAGACATGCCTAAACAATTCCTTCTCTCTTTGCTGGTAAGCATATTATCACTGCCGGCCCTTGCACAGCCTTCCGGTTCAGCCATTATTAAACGACTTACCCATGCGGGTGTAACCAAAGTGGAGCTGGTAAAAACCGTAAAGGAATGGAAAGACGGAAAATATATCTATGTGGCTTATGCCAATGTGATCAAAGCGGTGGCGCCCGAAAAAGTATTTGGGTTAAAAGGAGTAACCTTAGTCATTGCAACAATGGCCTATTATGACATCGGCGCATCACAGCCCTACCAGGTGCTTGGCAGTGAAAGCAATGGTGAGTACAGGGGTATTAACCTGCCGGTACCATCCAATGCGGAGTTAACAAAGTTTGCGACGGAGGCAGCACAAAAAAATCCGGAGAAGTTTTTTATGCAAGCCTACTCAATAGTGGCAATAGAAAAGATCACCGTCACCAATCCAAAAGCAGAATGGCTTCATCCCGGTAAGCTGAAGTTTGAAGGAACGATAGTATATGTGGACCGCCTTACCAAAGAAACCTTTCAACGCATAGAAGCACCCTGCACGATGGAGTTGCACCGGAATGGGTTGAATGAGCCCTGGTACCTTGGCAAAGGCAGCACAGAAACTATGCAGGCAAGATATGTGGGCGACATCGTACATGCAGCAGATGCACCACAGTGGGCAAGCCTTCCCAGCATATCTGACAGAGCCGCCGAGAATGCCAATCAAGAAAAAATAACTGCAATGGGTTTTGCACCACCTCCTGTATTCGCATCCGGTAAGGACCTCGCATTGCACATTAATGAAAAACTGCACCACCTTTCAAAAGAACAATTTGCAGAGTATATGAAGTTGCTGTTGCACAGCAGCCTGAAACAGGCTGGTACCACTACTACGCCCAATGGCAATGGACAAGAGCTCATTGACAATACAGTAAGGAATGCCTATGATGGATGGGGAAAATACAAAGACCAATACTGTCCTCTGCCCGATAAGTTTGAAACCATTGGCACGAAAATTCTTTGGTATAACAAACGCTATGACCGCAAATGCGATGTGGATGCCGTCAAAGAGGGTAACACGTATACAATAAATGGCCTGCATATTTTCCTCGATAAAAAACAGGAAGATGATGCCGCTTTCAAAGCCATAACCTGTATTGCTTCAGCAACACCAACAGAGGGCAATATTTCAACAGGGAACCCCTCCTATCAAAAAGGTGACAAAGTACTGGTGGAAGAAAACGGCAAGTGGTATCCGGCCACTGTATTAGATACAAGACCCGGAGAATGGTATATACATTACGATGGCTACTCTTCACAATACGATCTGTGGGTAGGGCCGTCCCGGATCAAACATAAATAATCACCTTAAAATAAGAAACATGAAAATGATATTAATTGTTCTTAGCTCTATTCTTTGCCTGACGGTTACAGCACAGAAAAACAAAAACAACCGTGCAGCGGCAAAAGACTCCATCGGGAAAATAAAAGAAATCAGGAATCCCTTTGACAGTAATAAAATAAAGCAGCCAGCAAACGCAGGTACGCAAACCAACCGCAAAGCCAAAAAAACTACCAACAATAATCAGGCACTACCGGCAGCCTCAGGTACCAAGCAACAAAATGGATATGCCAACCAGGAAGTGAACTATGCCAATGGCGGAGAGTCGAAACCGGAAATGGTGGCTACCAGCCATCCTGAAAAGCCAGGCGAAATTAAAACGCTGCCGAAGGACAAGCCTGAGCCGGTCAAAGCAAAGGAGCCTGTGGACAATTCGCCACAGAAAATAACCCGCGGCGTAGGTCATGCTAATCCGAACTCCGAAGTGGTGATACAACTGGAGCCAAACGAAAGAGGCTGGTACAAAAATATCCAGCTTGTCTGTACAGGTGGGGGCGCTATCAACTTTGTTAAAGTGATGCTGATGCTGGAAGATGGAAATCCAAAAACAATAAACATTAATGAACTGGTGACGGAGGGGCATATAACGGCTTCTTATGCAACCGGGCTGATAAATGAAAAGCTTTATGCCAGTGGCGATACCAAAAAGAACTCCTACAAACTTGAGAAAGTAGTGTCTGTAAGGATTACCCTGCGTAGTGAACCGGGAATGACCACCAGCCCAACACAGGTAGGCATGCAGTGCATTCTATGGAAATAATCATTAACCTTTAAACCATAACAGTATGAAAAAAATGATCGGTCTATTTATCATGTTCTTCACTGCCTCCGTTGTTACTAACGCACAAACTGAAACTAAGGTAGCTGAAGCAAGAATTGAACGCCAGCTTAACCGCCTGAAAAAAGGGATGCAGGATGGCACCATCAACCCCGCAGAATGCAGCCGCCTGCAGGCACAACTGAATGCCCAAAAAACAAGGCTGGCTGAAATGAAAGCGGATGGAAAAATAACTGCGGAAGAAAGAGCTGAGATCAACCGCATGCAGGATATCGTAAGCGAAAGAATGTTTAGCCAGAAAACGGATGCTAAAGACAGTAATAAAAAGAGAAAAGACCCCACCAGGCAATAAACACACCCCTGTTACCAGCCACTAACCAAAAGAAAGAGGCCGTTTCAAGAGCCGCAGCGTTTATCATTTGTATAGTCACAATAAGTTGATCAAAGAGTGATTGCAAGATGACAGCTTCGCTGATTTTTGAAACAGCCTCTTCGTCATTTCATCCCGCAGCTTATCATCTCTCAAACTTCAGGCACATTCTTGAATTGCCAATGAGCTTTTTGTGCGCATGGCCTTCATCAACAGGAGGCAAGATCAAAAAAGAGCTAAACCACCTAAGACCGTTCACTAAAAACGGCTAAGTGTTTCCTCCGGTTTTCCATTTTCCGTTACCCGTATCATAAATAAGCGGTGATCACTGGTCTATATTTGATGGAATCCAAATCCATCCTTTATGAAGACCACCCTATTCTTCATTGTGTTGCTGTGGCACACAATTCCTTCATTTGCACAAATAGCTCCTAACACTCCCTGGACATGGATGAAAGGAGACAATACCATTAATAAAACCGGCGTATATGGTACACCTGGCATTAGTAGCCATACCAATAAACCGGGCGCAAGAAACTCCTCTACCACCTGGAGGGATGCCGCAGGAAATCTGTGGCTCTTTGGTGGCACCGGCTATAGCAGTTCCTCACAGGGCTACCTGAATGATCTGTGGAAATACGAACCCGCTTCAGGTATGTGGACATGGGTAAAAGGTGATAATATGGTGGGACGGCCAGGCGTGTATGGTACACAGGGCATTGCCAGCTCCCTCAACAAACCCGGCGCTTCTTATTCAAGTGTTTCCTGGACAGATGCCAGTGGAAACCTCTGGATGTTCGGGGGCTTTGGATACGGCAGTTCTTCTATGGGCCTTTTAAACTCTCTCTGGAAATATAACCCGTCAACTAATGAATGGACATGGGTGAAAGGAGTAAACACCGTGAACGCAGCAGGTACCTATGGTACAAAAGGAGTTGCCGGTCCTGCCAATACACCCGGCGCCAGGTATGGCAGTCAAACCTGGACAGACGCTTCCGGCAACCTTTGGCTATTCGGAGGCAATGGTTATGCCACCAGCACATCAGGTATCTTAAACGATCTGTGGAAATATGATCCCATTACCAACCAATGGACATGGATAAATGGTGACAATACCATCAACCAAAAAGCAGTGTATGGCACAAAGGGTATTACCCATCCTGCTAATAAGCCGGGTGCCAGATATGTGACCACCTCCTGGCAGGACCAACATGG
>JAEUVL010000977.1 GCA_016786965.1 Chitinophagaceae bacterium | reverse complement strand
AGTGCTTTGACAAACCTAAATTTTGGATATGGTGGCATTGTGAATTATTATATACATAACGGTGGCTTTGCCCGCAATGGAGCAGCTATTTCATCATTTGAAACGGATGCAGATGCAGTAAAAGCAGGAGTGGCAGTATTTGAAAATGCCAGGCTTACAGAAGCAGCCAGTCAAAAACTGAATACGATGCTGCGCAAAACAACAGCTTCTTTCAGCAGTGAATTCAATGATCTGTACGATGCATGGAAAAATACCTGGGAAAGAAATGCCATTTACAGTGACCCGGCCATGTATTGCAGGAATGCAGAGTTTGAAGCAATGGCACAACTGGCAAATAGGAGCAGCCGCCAGGCAATGCTGCTGGTATTTGACAAATTTGTCGGTGGCGACCACCTCATCGGTGAACTGATGTGGAAATTAACGAAAGAGAAATATGGTCATTTATTAACGGAAGTAAAAACTGAACGGGCCGCTAATCCCAACGATGCAAACGGTAAATACAAAATACATGGAGATCACGACAATGGTGTATTGTATGTAGAGAAGATATTGAAAGTGCTGGAAGAAGAAGCAGAGGTACTGCCAGTTGTGGATGGCATTAATGTGATCGTATCTCCTAACCCGGTTAAGGATAGAATGACTGTGCAGGTGATCACTACCAAAAACGCCCGGGTAAGTGTGAATGCAGTGTCAGCACAAACCAGGATGAATAAAGTATTGCAACCAGAAACACTGCTGTCCGCAGGTACGCACCGGTTTAGCATGGATATTACCGGCTTTACAGGAGCCACCGGCGATATCATTGCCGTGCAGGTAGTGGTGGATGGAGTGATGAAGACTGTGAAAGTATTGGTGACTAAATAACCGGGGATATCAATAGCAAAAAACAAAGCTGTCACATTTTGTAAACTCAATGTGACAGCTTTGTTTTTTTAGGAACTGCTCACACTCACTATCGTAAGAAGAGCAGCAATTAAAGTATTCCTTACTCAATAAAACGGAACGCTTCCCCCAGGCGGTCCACGATATCACCTGCCAACATGCTTTCCATGGAAGATGATTTGGCAGCCAGGTCTCCGGCAAGTCCATGCAGGTACACTCCAAGTATTGACGCTTCCACTGAACTATATCCCTGTGCCAGTAAACTGGTGAGGATACCGGTAAGCACATCGCCACTACCAGCAGTGGCCATGCCGGCATTGCCGGTGCTGTTGAAGAAACCGCGGCCATCCGGTGTGGCAATGAAACTATGATGCCCCTTTAAAATAATAAGGCAATTCAGTTCCTTAGCTTTTTGTATGGCCAGGAACACTCTGTCAAAATCATTGGCCGAAGGACCAAATAATCGTTCAAATTCCTTGGGATGAGGTGTTAACACAGAACCGGCAGGTACCAGCCTGAGCAGGTCTTTTTGCATAGCCATGCAATTCAGTGCATCTGCA
>JAEUVL010000940.1 GCA_016786965.1 Chitinophagaceae bacterium | reverse complement strand
TCATCTAAAGCTGGGCTTATTCGCCACACTTGGCATCCTGTCCATTTATCCAACTGTCTTTTTTATTAAACAACGAAAGGGCGATCAGATCGAATCCATACCTGTACCCGGAAAGATATTTTGGCTATTAAGAATAGAACTTCTTTTACTCATCATTATCCCCTTCATTGCCGGATTAATGGCAAGAGGGGTAGGCTATCACTAAAGAAACAACAAACAAAAGCCATGCAACAACTAACTGAATTACCCGGAAAAGAATTGGCGCCCGGTCTTACCGGCTACTACGCACATGGAAAGAGTATGACGCTGGGCTTGGTGGAAATAAAAGCCGGCAGCAACCTGCCGGAACATAATCATCTGCACGAACAGATAACTTATATATTGGAAGGCGAACTGGAAATGAACATCGGTGGTGAACAATGCCTGCTCACGACCGGTATGTACCATGTGATCCCATCCAATATACCCCATTCTGCAATGGCAAAAACAGACTGCAAAGTGATCGATGTATTCAACCCGGTACGGGAAGATTATAAATAAAGTGCTTGAAAAGCTACAAAAGTTGCCCTTGGCATCTCTGTGGCTCAGCGAAGAGACAATTACTCCTTAAAATTCTTTTTCAGTTCCATCAGTTTAGCCTGGAAAGCATTCAGCGGTTCCGCTTTTTTAGCAACGGGCTTCTGTGACCGGTGTTCAGGTTTCTGGTTCCTTACTTCCGGCCTCTCTCCGGCATCCTTCAATGACAATGACACCCTCTTTCTCGCAATATCCACTTCCAGCACGGTGGCCATCACTTTTTGGCCAAGCTTCACGGCTTCGTTAGGATCGCTGATAAAGCGGTTGGCCAAATGAGAAATATGTACAAGTCCGTCTTGCTTCACTCCCACATCCACAAAAGCACCAAAGTTGGTTACATTGGTAACAATACCCGGCACTTTCATCCCCGGCTTCAGGTCTTCCATAGAACTCACGCCTTCAGCAAAACGGAACTCCTCTATTGGTGACCGCGGGTCACGACCCGGTTTCTCCAGTTCCTTCAGAATATCTTCTATAGTAAACTGTCCTATCGTTTCAGTAACAAAATCTTTTGCTTTGATCTGTTTTCTTATCTCCGGGTTCTTTATTAATTCTGGTACGCTGCTGTTTACTTTAGCCGCCATTGCTTCCACCACATGATAGCTTTCAGGATGCACCGCTGAATTATCCAGCGGGTTCGAGGCATTAGGTATTCGTAAGAAGCCGGCACATTGTTCAAAAGCTTTGGGGCCCAGCATCGATACCTTCTTCAGTTCATCCCGGCTTTTGAAGCCGCCATTCTTCGTGCGGTATTCCACCACGTTCTTTGCTACAGTCGCCGTTAAGCCAGACACATACATCAGC
>JAEUVL010000931.1 GCA_016786965.1 Chitinophagaceae bacterium | reverse complement strand
CGGCGTGAAGCTGATAGAGATAAGGTTTTCGAATGCCATATTGATTTGTTTAAACTTTTTAAATGAAATGTATTTTCAGTCGGGCTTACGCTATCGGCCGCCAGTTGGCAGGCCGATAGGAAAGCGCCGGGCTTAAAATTTGTTTTGTTGCATTGTTTGAAATGCGGGGCGATGTTGGTTTATCATACTACAGTAGTAAGTGCTGAAAGCTTTCTGATATGTACTGTTGTATTGAAGATTGCTTTAGTAAACTCCGGCCAGCTTGCATGCTGACCGGAGTATGTAAAGCAGATTATAGTTGTGTATTAGTTTTTAGTGTAAGTGACAACAGCACCGGAATCAGTTGAGGTTGTGCCATATGCCGGATTGATGCCGCTGTTAGGACCATCTTCATATCCTACTGATACAGCTAATGTATTTCCAGTACCATCTAAATCAGTATTTAATCCAAATCTTAGGCTTAATTGATTACCCATACCACTAGGGCGATGAACTTTAAAAGTGCTTATCCAGTTCCCACTAGCTTTATGATATAGATATACTGCACCAATTTTGGTACCTGTATTATCATCTGTTCCATTAATACATGTAGCTGATGATGCTTCATTGTTGGCACCCACAGCTAACGTATTACCATCTTTGGAAATACTAATCGTATGTCCAAAACCATCCCCCGCCCTTGTATCAGGTGCCTTAATGTAAATTCCAGAACCCCAAATACTTCCACTACGAGTATAAATATATGCTGCGCCTGAACCTGTTGCTGAATTATTGTTGATTGCATTTACACCAGTACCACTACTGTTATCCTTAACGCTGCCAATTGCTATAGTATTCCCATCTGAACTCAAACTAACTGCAGAACCAAAACTTCCACTTGTAACAGGATACATCGCTTTAAGATATGCCTGCTGACTCCATAAACTACCACTACGAACAAAAACATATACTGCACCAGAACTACTAAGAGAATTGTTTGAGGCTGGGTTAACTCCACTATTTCCGCCATCTTCTCCGATAGCGCTAACAGCGAGTGTGTTTCCATCCGAACTTAAAGATAGTTTAGTACCAAATAAATCATCTAATCCTGTGTTTGAAGCCTTAATGTAAGCTTCTTGGCTCCAAACTGAACCACTTCGAATAAAGACATAAACAGCACCTGAAGCAGATGCCCCTTCATTACTTACTGGATTAACCCCTGTGCCTGAACCATCTTCTTTAAAAGCACCTACAGCTGCTGTGTTACCATCAGCACTTATAGCTACTGCAGTCCCAAAAAAATCTTCTTGTTGAGAATTTGAAGCTTTTAAATACGCCTGTTGGCTCCAGGTAGACCCGCTACGGGTAAAGACATACGCAGCTCCTGCCCGAGGGGCACCGTCATTGTGTGCAGGATTAATCCCTGTGCCACTTCCAGATTCACTAGGACTACCCACAATTAAAGTATTTCCATTATCAGATAGTCTGACTGACGCCCCAAATACATCACCTGTTCCCAACTGGGTTGGTTTAATTTTAGCTTGTTGTGACCAATTGGTCTGTTTGTTTGGACGAGTATAGACATAAACCGCTCCAGAATTAGGCATTCCGGCATTATTGGTAGAATTAATAGCACCACCTGTCAGATCTCCATCTTCATAAGGAGCCCCAACTGCCATGGTCAATCCATCAGCAGAAATGGATAAAGAATTTGGATAGATCCCGTCTCCTGTAGCAGTTTTTCCGCCAAAGTAATCTCCAGCACTTGGATTGCTGGCTTTGATATAATTTACGCCTCCTGAAGCACTCATGCCCAATGAAGAACAACTTAGAGAGGTAAATGAAGGTACTACCACAGGTAGTACAGCGGTCACATTAAAGGTACATGTTATGAAGGTTGTGGCGGTATTGCTTATGGTTACCGTATAGGTGCCCGTGATCGCTTCTGTAGGGGTTCCTACAGCAGTCAATGTAATATTAAGCGCCCCCGCTGTAGCAGCGGTCGCACTACCTGCAAAATAGATTCCATTTACCGTATTCGTTTGAACGTTGAAGGTACCTATTGTTGTCACAGTTAAACTTACACCCTTCGTATTGCTACCATTCATGGCCGTACCCACGGTATAAGTACCGGCAGCAGAGCCGCTACAGTTCACCGCTGAGGCAAAGCCCGTACCACTGCGAACAGGCACTGTAAACGAACAAGGCTGTGCATTGATAGAAAAATTAACAGTGGTATTACCTGGTATTACAGGCGTACCAGTAAGGAAATAATCAATCGGGTCTCCGCTTCCTGTAAAGCTTCCATTTACCGGGCTGGCAATACGAATTCCGTTGGAGGTAGCAGACGTGATACCAAATACACCCCCTCCAGTATAGGCCGGTCCGGCAGTATAGCTCTGGTACACGCTGTTATCTTCAATAGCTGTTCCGGCAATTAGACTACCGGTCAATGCCCCAACAGTTCCACAACCTGTAATCGTTGCAATGCCATTACTCACATTAATCACGGTAGTACACAACTCGCCATTAATATTCAATGCCAGGAAATTGACTCCGCTTACCAAGGGATAGCCCTGTCCGCTCAAAGTGATGGTTTGTGTACCCAGGGTGGTAAAGGCACCCGAAGCGGCAAAATACATACCGGCACTGCTGGCCAGTATATTGTAAGTGCCTAAAGTGCTTACATCCACATTTACCGTCAGGAAATTATTGCTGGGGTTAAGCGCCACACCAGTGGTGTAGGTTCCTGTTACTAACAAGCTGCTGCAGTCGGCTGTAAACTCGGCACTGCCGCTGGCCTCATCCCCGCAAAGAGATTTCCAACTGCCCACTGCACCGTTGTATACGTTAATGCAGTTCTCGGTGGTGTTGAAGATCAGCATCGAGTTGGAAGGCGAGGCGATGGCATCCCGCTGCGCCGCTGTCATGCGTGGGAGCATCATTCCCTTAGTGGTACTTTCCATTTCTAATACGGCATTGGGGTCAAGCGCCGTCGGGTTGTCGCCCACTTTTACCTGGGCATTCGTGGCAACAGCTAAAGTCATAGCTGTAAGCCATGTTAAGAATTTGCGTTTCATTTTTTTAATTTGTGTGTTTAAATTCAGTGAAGGGTACCGGCAGCAGTTGTGTGTACTGCCACCGGTACCTGTTTAGTTCAGTTCAGTTTGCTCTTTTTACTTAACAATGAGTTGCTGTGCGCCTATCTCCTTTCCTTCTT
>JAEUVL010000848.1 GCA_016786965.1 Chitinophagaceae bacterium | reverse complement strand
GTAGCCTGCTGCATTCCTTCGAGTTTTTTATCTCCGAGGTTCAGTTGTACCTCTCCGCCCATCCTTTCATTAACACTCCAGTTGTAGGCAGCAACGGTGACTTCTTTTCCTTTATTGGCCTCATCGGCGTCCAGAAAATCTTTGGCATCGGCCACGGTCATGCCCTTTTTTTCGCCGGGGCTGTCTGTTGTTTTGCTATCAGTGTCGCCGGGCTTTGGCGGGTCTGCTGTTATGGTCTTGTCGTCTTTTTCTTTTTTGCCGCCACAGGCAGTGAAGGTGATTGATAAAGCGGCTACTGCAACCACGGTAACAAGTATTCTTTTCATTGGTTTTAATTTGGTAAGGTATAAAAGTATACTGTTGCCTTATGCGGGCAAGGGTGGTTTAATAAGTGTAAGGAATGAATTCTTAACCGGCGGCCGGCGCTTGCCAACTGTTGATCAGGGGTGTGCTCAGCGGGCTTCGAGTGATTGCAGCACAGCGTCTTTCTTCCGCTGCGATACGGGAATGGAATGGCCGGTTTCGAGGATGAGGGCGCCGCCGTCTGTTTTGTCGTACAATTTTATATGAGCAGGGTTGACGAGGAAGCTGTGGTGGGTGCGGATGAAACCGATGGGCTCGAGAATGGCTTCGTATTCTTTGAGGTTCTTGGACACCAGCACGGGCTCACCGTGGTGAATAAAGAATTTGGTGTAAGTGCCTTCGGCTTCGCAATAGAGTATGTCGGCCACTTTGATGAAATAAGTATTGTCGAGATCTTTTAATACGATCTTCTTATCCTGGTTTTGCATTCCGGACAGTTGCTGGAGCAATACCTGTACCTGTTGCTGCAGGTTGCTGTTCTTAATGTTGCGGGTGGCTTTCTGCATGCTTTTCTGCAGTGCATCTGGATCGACAGGTTTGAGCAGGTAGTCGATGGCGCTGAAGCTGAATGCTTCAATGGCGTATTGATTGTGTGCGGTGACGAAAATTAGTTGAAAGCCGGGATCGATGACCTGCTTCATGAGGTCGAAGCCGGTGCCGTCGTCCATTTCGACATCGAGGAATACGATATCGGGATGAAAGTTCCTGATCTGCCGGAGGCCGGATTGCACGCCGTCGGCTTCTTCGATCCGGGTGATACCGGGGCAAAAGGATTGGAGCATTATTTTTAATCCTGTGCGCAGGTGGGCTTCGTTGTCGATTAACAGTGCTTTCATGTGTGGGAATAAAGGTATTATAAATTTAGATTATGGGGGAAATACAGTTTGTCTCGCAATGATGCAAAGGGATTGCTGCGCTATGGGGATAGAGGTTTGCCATTAAGACACGGAGGCACAAAAGGATTGCTTCGCAATGTTTTTTTCACGCAACGACGCGGGGACGCAAAGGGATTGCTGCGCAATGGGGATGCAGGGTTTGCCACTGAGGCACAGAGGGATTGCTGCGCAATAAATACAAATAAATAGGGTTTTCTCGCAAAGGCGCGGGGGCGCAAAGGGATTGCTGCGCAATGGGGATGCAGGTTTGCCACTAAGGCACAGAGGGATTGCTGCGCAATGGGGATACAGGTTGAGTTGCAGATATTCTTTGGAGATGGGCGATTGCTGTTCTGTTGGATGCATTGGTCTATCTGGCGGTAAATAATTTAGCGGGGAAGGTAGCTTTATAGCAAATCTGTTTATTATGAAACGAGTTACCCTTTTACTTTGCGTGTTGTTCTTTTTCTCTTTGTCTTATGCCCAGATATCTGTTCGGGTGAAGGACTCCCCGAGAGGAAGAGAGGTGGATGTGCAGGCGAAAACAAAACCTGCTGCTGATAAAGGCGCTACCACCACTAAACCTTCCACCACCACTAAGCCGGCAGGTACGGAGCCCACGACTGCTCCTGCTGATACTGCCACCCACCCGGGCGGGGCACAGCCTGATCCTGGTTATACGGGTCCTGCTAAAGTATCATTGAAATCTTTCTGGTCGCACCTCGAAAAACTGAGGGCGGGTACAGGTACGGCTTCCTCGCTGAACAATGCGGAAAGGATGCTGAAGATGGTGAAGGAACAGGACCCTTCGTACGACGTATCAGCACTGGCCGCAGAGGTGGCTACCTACCGTGATAAAGCGAACCGTGATGCGGCCAGCCAAAAAGCGGCTACCGGAAAAGCAGATGCGGAGAAGAATTATTTTAAGGACCTGTACACCAAGATCATTGGTATCTATTCTGGTGGCAGGGATATTCAGCCCGGGGTGACGGGTAAAGTATATTACGAC
>JAEUVL010000806.1 GCA_016786965.1 Chitinophagaceae bacterium | reverse complement strand
ATTGACCGCGAGAAAAGGATTGGTGAAGTTCACCGGCACCGTGATTCCCATCATACGCCCCAGGCCGATGGCCATGGAGGAATAGCCGGCAAAGTCGAAGAAGAGATAGGCATAATAGGCATACATGGCATTGGCCATGTGTGTCAGTTCGCGGCTGCCGGATGGAAAGGCATTGAGCCAATAACGGTCCACCAGCTCCGCAAAAATGTATTTGAAGACGATCCCCTTCAGCAGATCGTTCCATCCGGTGATATAATTGTCTGCGGTAATAGATGAGAATCCTTTGTCCTGCGCCGCTTTGAAATGAGCGAACCGATCAATGGGACCAATCAGTAATGTTGGCGTGAACGATAAATAATTGAAATAGGAAACCGGATCCGCCATGTCTGCCTTGGGATCCTTATCCATGAAATAACTCATTGTACGGAAACTGGCATAAGAGAGTCCGGCGAAGGACAGGATATAATTCAATTCAAAGGGATATACAGAGAAACGGATATTAAACTTCACGAGCAGCATCGGGAGCAGCAACACGAGGATACCATAAATCTTCAAAGGCAAACGCAACTTCTTACCGAAGAGCCAGGTGATGGCATACGAGTAAACGATGAACGAAAAATAGAGCAAGGGATCGGGATAAAATACGATCAGAAAGGTGGCGTTGAGTACAAAGAGGCATTCACGATAGGTTTTCTCCGGAGCTATTTTTTTCACCAATGCCAGCAGTGCGACGAAGATCGCCATCACCAAGAAGAAATCGCTGCTGCTGAAAGGGACCATATCAGAATTGCTGGTAAACGAATTGAATGGAAGACCCCGTTTGGTTATTGGGATGCGGGTTATGCGGAGCGTACAGTGCATACAGCATAACAGCAATCGCTACGTGCAGGAAGAGGCGAAGTATATACCGCAGACGATCAGATTTTATTTGCATAGTCCATACGTGTTGATGATAAACCGGTTTACCTGCAGCCATCCATAATCGCTCAAGTGCATCACATCACCGAGAAGGGCCTTATCATAGTTGGTAGTATCACTGGTGAACAGATTCAGTACCGGGAAATCATTTCGTTGCAGTACTGCCGCGAGCGTATCTACTGTAGGTTGCAATTTTGGAAGTGTAGTAAAATAATATGGATTCAAAGGAGAGATGACGAAGGAGGCTTTTGCTTTCTTACTCTTCAGCAATTCCACCAACATGCGGAAATCCCTCAGCTCGGTATTGTATTGCTCCGCTACCGGTTGAATTTTTCCTTTCTTTCCGTTAATATAGGTGGAGTAATATTCATTCTCTATTCCGAGTGAATTGTTTGTTGCGCCAGCCAATGTGGAGTCCTTCGTGATCGTTAGAAGACTATCCCAGTTGATGGCACAAGCCACAGGTTCAACCTCTCGTTCAAAAGACCCTCTGCCGGAATAAAGATGAGGTGCATACAGTGTTGGAGAATCTTTAATATAATCGATTATCGTATTCCATGTAAAAACGGGGGAACACCAAATACGATGATAGAATGAAAGTGACGAACGGTAGGCGATATTGGCTTTTCGGAATGCGGCATCGGGCGCATTCAGTTCATCATAAAAATGTGAAATACCAGCGTACGCATAGTGTTTAAACCGATCTTCGACATTGTAGTGGTGCAGTCCTCTCATAAATGCCTCCGAATTATACTCCAGAAAAACGGCGGACGTCGTGCCTCGTGAAGGCTTTGCTTCAAACCATCCCGGAGAAAGGATAATCACCACCGGTGCTCCATCCAGCAGATGTGACTTCGCGAGCAACTGACAATAGATGGAAAAACATTGATTGCCCTCATGTCCAACGCCCATCACCTTCACCGGAAAACGATCGCTGATAAAATGATAGGAAAGATACTTCGTGCCTGTGGTCAGTTCAGAAGAACCGAGTAAATAAATGGTAGCTGAATCATCGGGTTGTTTTAAAAATTCATCTTCCAGGTATTTGTTGCTGTGAAAATTATAGATGTAACGAAGATCCTCCCCGTGCTGTGTGGGAACAACGTAACCCCTATTGAGAAAATTTTTAACTTCAGGAATCAGTGATAAAAGGGCAACAGTAAAAATTGCAATTAAAAAAGGAATGAAACATAAAGTAAAAATCCGGCGCATCAGGCATCCATTTTTGAAACCGTTTCGACAATGGTATCGATCGTTTCAAAGTTCTCATTTTGCAACAAATGCTGGGGCATGGCCTTTCCGGTTTTCTCCTCAATGGCTACAATTACTTCCACCAGGGTGATGGAGTCGAGCAGGCCCGATTCCACCAGTGAATCTGAAAACCCAACCTTTTTAAAGGCCACATCAGCAATTATTTCCTGTAAAAAAGTACGAAGATCGTCCATGGTGATTTCCGGTTTTGTATATCCAGCTGTTTTACAGTTACTTACCAATTAACAGGTTTTGCAAGACTCCCTAACATTTGTTACAGAAAAGGCGCTCCGCCTGCTGTATCTTTGGAGGAGGATCACAAAAATAAGTGTTCCCTGGATACGGACTGAGTGGCTCCGGCTGCCTGGAAGGGAAAAGTATGGGCTGTGACCATCCTGCACAAAGCGGCAGCAGGAAAAAAACACAAACAGGATTCCTGCAGAAATTAAAATTATCCAATCAGAAAAAAGATAAAAAACCGGACATGGTCGTACTGATTATACACCTGTACTTCTTCGCGCAAGCGATGCTGGTCAACGAAGGACTTGCTGAAAGGCCAGTAACGAAAGAGCCGGCCGTTCACGCTGCCAAAACGGAAGCCGAAATCCTGTATAGTCAGCTGGAGGGTTGCCTGGAAAAGGAGGCCTTTACGGCCGCCTGGCAGGGCATGCTCCGGTACAACCCTGAAGCAAGGATGCTGGCCATTGCCGATTTGTCGCAGGCCTCGGACAAGCAGCGTTTTTACATCATCAACCTGGAGAAGAAAGAAGTGAACCTGCAGACCTGGGTAGCGCACGGCAAAAATTCGGGCGACCAATACGCTTTG
>JAEUVL010000772.1 GCA_016786965.1 Chitinophagaceae bacterium | reverse complement strand
ATCTCCGTCAGCCAGCAGAGTTACGATCAGAAAGCAGAGCATTTCTCCCGGTTGGTAAAGCTCATCCAGGCAGAAACGAATTACAGCCCCAACGAGGCCGACCTCACGGTCACCGCCAATCAGGCAAAGCTCGCAGAATTTAGAAATGCCAATACAGAAGTAATAAACGCCTTCGCCGATTTGAGCAACAGCCGCATAAGAAGAGATGCCATCCTTTACAACCCACTCCTGGGCCTCGTAAACAGGGCCCTCGATGTAAAAAAATATGTAAAGTCCATATTTAGCGCAACCAGCCCACAGTTTAAACAGGTAAATAGCCTGCAGTTCAAAACAAATAAATCCTGACACCGCTAAAGACACTTCAACAAAAACTAATACCCGGCCCTGGAAAACATTTCACCCCGGACCAGCCGGAAATGTAGCCACCAGTTCATAAATGTTACGATCCCGTTTGCCGTCATTGTCCGGCAGCGGGATTTTTCTTTCACCAACGGGAGATTTTGCTTGGTACACAATAAAACTCCCTCGCCTCTCGGGGAGTCCTACTAAAGAACAGCTAGAGTTTGTATCTGCTCGCTGCGTTGGAGCATCCGCCCGGAGTGTTGGAGCATCCGCTCGCATCGTTGGAGCATCCGCTCGCATCGTTAGAGCATCCGCTCGCATCGTTAGGGCATCCGCTCGCATCGTTAGGGCATCCGCTCGCATCGTTAGAGCATCCGCTCGCATCGTTAGAGCATCCGCTCGCATCGTTAGAGCATTCGCTTGCATCGTTAGAGCATCCACTCGCAGCGTTGGAGCATCCGCTCGCATCGTTAGAGCATCCGCTCGCAGCGTTGGAGCATCCGCTCGTAGCGTTAGAGCCTAAGCGCAATGTTCAACGGCCATTACGCAGAAATATCAGGCAAGGCGGGGCCAGCACCTGGGCCCATGCCGGGCAGCATTCAAAAAATTGACATCAAATAGTAGAGAAAACCGAAGCCCCGTCATAGAACAAAGAACCCCACATTAACGGACCATCAAAATCAGGATAACCGCCGTCAATGCACAACCATTGTAGAACCGAAAATTCAGCAGTTATAAGGCCCATCTTATAGAAAATAACGAGATCATCCGCACCAGCTTTACAGGTTCACCGCAAGTAGGCTTTTAACCACAAAGCATTTCAAACCTTTCCAAAACATCCCATTTCTTCACGTTTCCTCCTCTTTCTGCAATTAGCTGCCAGAAGCTGCCAGTTTATGCTCAAACCGGACAGTGCCCCCTCAGGCCCATGGTATGTTTGTGTTGTCAACAGATCAAAAAAAGCACAGCAATATGAAACAGGTAAACAATAAGAGCAGCAGATCATTCACCCCCCGGTTGCGGGTGATAACCCCGGACAATACACCAGCAAACAATGAAATGGTACATCTGGTAAATACAGCCTGGCTGTTTGCCTGTGCCGCATTATGGAACCACCTGCAGTTTTCAGCAAAAGAAACAGCCAATGCCAAACAAAAAATAGAAGCATTGCTCAGCAAAGAAGATAAAGAAAAAGCCTTCCTGAATTTCTGTCAGCGGGTGTTGCTTGCACGGCAATACGTCACCAAAACGCCGGGCCGCTATATACCACTTCCATCAGTTTGGCTTGATGATAACAATAAGCTTGGCTTCACAGGCACAGAGAACTGGTACAACAAGATCAACTCCGTACGCCAGTCATTACCGGCATACAAAGAAGAGATCAGAGCAATGGCAGAAGCCATACTCGAACTAAGCAAAGAACCTTCATCCAAAAATTATCAATACTGGCGGTCCTACTTTATAGATCACCGGTCGCCGGGCTTGCTCAACCTGTTTCAACTGGCCGCAGTACAACAGTTGTATAATTAAAACTTCCATTTACTCCTGCATAAACACAAACAATGAAAAGGAATATAAAATATATCGTCGTGCATTGCACCGCCACACCACCAGAAGCCAAAGTAGAAAATATCGTACGCTACTGGAAAGAACAGCTTGGCTGGAAAAATCCCGGCTACCACTATATCATAAAAAGAAACGGGGAGATCGTTTCCCTGCTTTCAGAAGACCTGGTATCCAACGGAGTAAAAAATTATAACCAGCAGTCTGTACATATTTCCTACATCGGCGGTATAGACAAGAACAACAAACCGGTAGATAACCGCACACCAGAACAAAAAAAAGCAATGTTCAACAAACTTGTAGCGCTGTCAGAAAAATACCCGGAAGCACAGATTAAAGGGCACAGGGATTTTCCGGGAGTCATCAAAGCCTGTCCCTCATTCGATGTGCGAACATGGCTCAAAGACTATATCCCCGAAGGGGTGACGTGAACTGAATTAAAAACCAAAAAACTATGAAAACATTTATCGAACAACTTTTTAAAGACAAGCACGGGAATTTCAGCCTTCGGGAGTTTGCGGTAGCCATGTCAATATTGGCCCTGCTCACAAGCTGGATCGCCAAACAGTTTTTCGGTAAAGAAATGCCCGAGTACATGTTTTACACATTTGCAAGCATGATCGGTGCCGGCTGTTTTGGATACTCATTAGAAAAAAAAGCATAGCTCATTCTCAAAACATAAGTATATGACCAATATAAAAAATATCGCCCTTCTTGTATGCGGCATACTCGCAGGAGTAGCTGTTGTTACACTCTTCAAAGGCGGATGCAGTGG
>JAEUVL010000734.1 GCA_016786965.1 Chitinophagaceae bacterium | reverse complement strand
TTTGAAGAAGCAAACAAAGGCACTTTATTTCTCGATGAGATCGGTGATATGGATATGAGTTTGCAAAGTAAATTATTAAGGGTATTGCAGGAAAGAGAATTGACAAGGGTAGGAGGAAGCGAGAAAATAAAACTGGATGTCCGGCTGATCGTTGCTACTCATTGCAACCTTGCAGATGAAGTATCGAAAGGTGCTTTCCGGGAAGATCTTTATTACCGGGTCATGGGATTACCCATCATGCTGCCAGCCCTGCGGGAAAGAGGTAATGATATCCTGCTATTGGCGAAGTATTTCCTGGATGAATTTTCCAAAGAAAATAAGATCGCACCCCGGCATATTAGTACTGAGGGAAAAGAGAAGTTGATGAAGTATCACTTTCCCGGTAATGTACGTGAGTTAAAAGCTATGATAGAGCTGGCGGCCATTATGAGTGACGGCCCGGAGATACAGGCATGTGATATTAATTATACTATTTCCGGCCGGGGAAATTCCTTCCTGGCCGAAGAAAAAACACTGAAAGAATATTCCATCCAGATCATCCAGCATTATTTAAAGAAATATGATAACAATGTAGTGCAGATCGCCAACAAACTTGATATCGGAAAATCAACTATCTATAAAATGATCCAACAAAAAGAGATCACTCTTTAAACTCATTCTTATGAAAACCGCTATTTATTCGTGGAATAACCATTACCTCGAAAGGCATCCGCTCAGTAAGCCCCTGGATGAACAACATGCACAACTGGTGTTATGTTTTGGAGCTAAACAGGTATTGGAATCCATTGCTGTTTTTGAACTCCTGAAAGATAAATTTCCCCGGGCAGTGGTTGCAATTTGCTCTACCGCCGGTGAGATCTATCATACCGGTGTGCTGGACCATACACTTTCAATAACTGCCTTACAGTTTGACTGCACATCCGTAAAGCCTTTTACAGTAGATATTGATGCATTCAGCAACAGTTATGAAGCCGGCAGTTCACTGTTTGAACAATTTGATCCTGCCGGTCTTTCTTATTTATTGGTCTTATCAGACGGTAGTAAAGTAAATGGAAGCGAACTGGTCCGCGGTATCAATCATGTAAATAAGCAACAGGTACTGGTAACCGGCGGATTGGCCGGTGATGGGAGTGATTTTCAATCAACATGGGTTGGTATCAACGAAACACCCAGGCAGGGAGTTATAGCAGGCATTGGTTTTTACGGAAAAAAATTAAGGGTGCGGCACGGCTCAATGGGTGGATGGGAGACATTTGGGCTGGAAAAGAAAGTGACAAAATCTGCCGGTAATATCTTGTATGAAATTGAATACTTAAATGCGCTTGATATTTATAAGGAATATCTCGGCCCTGAAGCAGAATCGCTGCCTGGTTCTGCCCTCCTTTTCCCTCTTGCCGTTAAGTTACCTGGTATAGAAGAGCCGGTAGTAAGGACCATTTTATCTATTGATGATCACGAAGGCAGTATGAAGTTTGCCGGGGATATACCTGTGGGTTCTAAAGTGAGGTTTATGAAAGCCAACTTTGATAAACTGACGAATGCTGCATCCGGAGCTGCTTCGCAAACCTGTTCTTCTAACGAAGACGCCCCTTCTTTTGCCCTATTAATAAGTTGTGTTGGCCGTAAGCTGATCCTGCAATCAAGAACAGAAGAGGAAGTAGAAGCGGTTGATGAAATATTTGATCACCGGACAGTCCTCTCCGGTTTTTACTCTTACGGTGAAATATCCCCGCAGGTTCTTGCCGGTGGTTGCCAGTTGCATAATCAAACAATGACCATAACTACGTTTCATGAGGTCCAATAAGCTTTTAACAAGACAATTAAAGAAACTTCTTCCCGGAAGTTTACAGGATGATCCCTCTATGCAGCCTTTTCTCAGGGCCATAAATGATTCTTATAATGCCTACGAAAGGGATAATGAACTGGCAAGCCGTGCATTTGCCATCAGCGAAGAAGAATATATACGGGTCAATAAAAAACTGGCAGAGGAGGCAGCCGTTAAAAAACTTTCTATAGACCAGCTTAAAGAAACAATCAAAGAAATTGATCAGCATGCCATTAGCCAGGACAATAATGAAATACTGGATATCATCAGTTACCTGAAGCTGCAGATCATTAAGCGCAAGAATGCAGAAGACGAATTTTCAACTGCCGGGAACCGGCTCTCCTCGCTTATCCTGAATATGCAGGCAGGCATATTGGTGGAAAATGAGAAAAGAAGAATTGTACTGACCAATGATTTTTTTTGCAGACTATTTGGCATCCCCGTTTCGCCAGATCAATTAACCGGAACGGACTGTTCGGGATCTGCTTTCGAAAGTATGCATCTGTTTAAAAAGCCGGACAAATTTGTTTCTGATATAGACAGGCTGTTATCCGAAAAGAAACTGGTCATTAATGAAGAACTTGAACTGGAGGATGGCCGTTTTTTTGAAAGGGATTATATACCCATTTTTATTGATGACGAATACAAAGGACATTTATGGAAGTATGACGATATCACGGAGCGAAAGAATGTAGAAGATGAATTGAGGAGGCTTTCACTGGTAGCAAGCGCCAATAATAATGGAGTAGTATATACCAATCCGGCGGGTCAGATATTCTGGTGCAATGACGGGTTTTGTAGAATAACAGGATTCCACGGTTCAGAGGTTATTGGGAAAACACCGATTGAGTTGTTGAAAGGTGAGAATACAGATTCGAATGCACTGCAACTCATGATCAATTTATTCAGGGGGGGCAAAAATTTTGATGTTGAACTGGTTTGTTATAAAAAAAACAGGTCATGGTTTTGGGGGAGGGCAACGGGTCAGTCAATATTGGATAAGGATGGAAATGTAGAACAGTATTTTGCTGTGGTAGAGGATATCACCAGGGAGAAAGTGGCACAGCAAAAATTGCAGGAGTTTGAGAACCGTTTCAGGACAGCGCTGGAAAAGATCGGTGATAATGTATGGGAGTATGACCTTAGTACCGGGCACACTTATTTTTCCAGTTCGTTCAATCGTCTACAGGTTCACACTCGTCAAAGTTCTGTTGATAACGGCAGGCTTTGGTGGAAGCAGATACACCCGGAAGACAGGAGGATCTTTCTGCAAAAAAATAAAAACTATAAGAAAGGCTTCATTGAACATCACACAGTTGAATACAGAACGGTTGCTCCGGATGGATCGATAAGATGGATACTTGACAGGGGCGTGGTGATTGAACGATATGAAAACGGTAAGCCGCTTCGCATTGTCGGTACACATACAGACATTACGGAGAGAAAATTATCGGAACAGGCGTTGCGCATCAATGAAGAAAAATACAGGAGCATCATTGCCAACATGAACCTTGGTCTGCTGGAGGTAGATAATAATGAGATCATCCAGTTTGTTAACCAGAGCTTTTGTAAAATTTCCGGGTACGAACCCGGGGAATTGATAGGGAAGAAAGCTTCTGCTTTGTTTGCCAGGTCTGAAGCACAGGAATTAATAGAAGGGAAAAATGCGCTAAGAAAAAACGGTATTTCGGATGCTTATGAAATAACAGTGAGAAATAAAAGTGGTGAGCCAAGGTGGTGGCTGATCAGTGGCGCCCCAAGGTATAATGATAAAGGTGAGCTGGTGGGTTCTATTGGAATACATCTTGATATTACTGAACAGAAACAATTAGAATTAGATCTCCATGACGCAAGAGAATCAGCAGAACAATCAACCCGAGCTAAAGAATCTTTCCTGGCAAATATGAGCCATGAAATAAGAACTCCTATGAATGCCATCATGGGTATGGGACACCAGTTAAGTAAAACGACATTGGATGATAAACAGGCATTTTTCCTTGAAACGATCAACAGGGCTGCTGAACATTTATTGGTAGTCATCAATGATATACTTGATATGTCGAAGAT
>JAEUVL010000687.1 GCA_016786965.1 Chitinophagaceae bacterium | reverse complement strand
GAGCAATACCTGGCCATCAACCCTGATGATTATGTGGAGATCACTTCTTACAACCATCATCCGCTCTACACCAAATTTGTGCTGGAAGACAAATACAACTGGACGGGTGATGAATACTGGAATGTGTCGTTTGCTGATTTTTCCCGTATCACCCAAATAGCATTAGATAATGGCTACACGGTGGGATGGGACGGAGAAGCCGGTGATCCTGATTTTGATTATGCCAATGGTCTTGCCTATATAACTGACAGTACCGTTAAGGCAGTGCCGACGCAACGGCAGGTTGATTTTGAAACTCAAACCACCCTGCTCGATCATATGATGCACATTGTGGGACGTACTACGGATAACAGAGGCGCTATCTGGTACTATATTAAAAACTCGTGGGGCGATGATACCAACCCACTGGGAGGGTTTCTTTTTATGCGGGAGGATTATTTTAAGCTGCGAACGGTAGCCATCATTGTAAATAAATATGCGATTCCTTTTGATATCCGTCAGAAGATGGGTTTATAAGTCTTCTTGAACAAGAGCTGTGGTACAGTCAATAAGGCGCAGCTATAGTGTACCTGTCCTGATTACACTGCCAGGTAATGTTGTTCAAATGCTTCCTTTGAAAAAATTAAAGCAGCACGGATGGGCTGCTTTAAAAGGTTTCTCCAAATAATTTATATACTGATAACGGGTAAATCCGCAAAAAAGTGTACCATTTCATAATTATTAACAGAGTTTGTATCCCTGCTGCAAAAAAATAACTGAATTACTATTGGATGTGGGTTGTAAAAATTACTTTTGGCCGACAGGCCCGTTCGCAACGGGCAATATCTTATGGAGAAACAAAGCCTGAAACGTAAGCTGCCTACTTTTTTTCGCTGGGTATTATGGGTACTGCTGGTACAGTTCATTCTTATTAATATCAGCGCTGCCCTGTATGCACATAAATTCACTCATTTATATGCCCCGGAGCAAGTAAGAACATCTCAGTCCTCTCAGAATATCTTTACCAAAACCTGGCGTTTGTTTTCTGGTCCGCGACAGACCCGCTCC
>JAEUVL010000683.1 GCA_016786965.1 Chitinophagaceae bacterium | reverse complement strand
CAAAAAACTTAGTCAGGCTTCTTGCCTTCTAAGAATGTATTGATCGTGCTGATCTGTGTTTGATTGTTTTGGTCGGTCTTGACCTCGTAGCTGCTGTAAAAGTTCTCTACCTGGGAATTGCTGTTGTACAATTCCATATTGCGGCGGATATATGCCGGCACAGTTTCAAACTCATTATTGGGGTCAGCAGCGTTAACATTGAACGATAAGTTTCTCAACTTATGCAATCGTTCGGCCGCCCTACGTTTTTGCTCTTCGGTTTCGTCCTGCATCGCAGAATCCTCAACCTCGGTAAACAAAGGTGTCTGAGCCTGATGGGCCAACGGCATATCCGCCGCAGGAATGTCATCCCGTTCAATTATCTGCATTTGCAACTCAAGGAGTTCTTCCTGTTCGTTGGTGGCAGGTGTGAATGGAACCGGTTCTTCAGCAGAAGTAGTTGAGGCAACAGCCTCTGGTTTAGATTCTGCGTAGATATTGGACGGTCTGGCCAGATAACCTCCCGAAGCTGCAGGCATCGGGGATGTACTACTAGTACTATCTTTCATGCTGTAAATCAACTCAGCATCTGTTTCTTTAATAGCAGGAGTAACGGATGGCTTTTGCTGCACCGAATTTATACTTTCAGTTTTTACGATGGGCAACATTTTGTTAACAGTAGTTGTACTATCTGTTTCATTCGTAGTATTACTAAGTAATTTTTCCTGTGGCTGCATTACCACCGGGGCAGGCTCCGGCTGTAATTGAAAGTGGATGATGGCGTTCTCTTCTTCTTTTATATCACTGAGATCGATAACAGGCGCCTGCGCCAGCGGTATCTCTTCCACCAATGTGGGCATGAGGTAGCTGTACTTTTCTTCTTCTGTTTCCTTCACCGGTTGCAATGCTTCCTGCATCACATCCATTTCTCTTTCTATAGCGGCGGCGGGTAATACCACTTTGACCACCGGGCGGGGAGCTTCTTCCACCTGTCCCAATACCATTACGATCTTTTCTTCGGGCTTGGGTTCTTCTTTCTTTGGTACCGGCTTGGCAAACGGGTCTTTGTGTTCAAACCCGGTAGCTATTAAGGTGATGCCGATACGATCGCCGAGGGTACTGTCGTAACCCATACCCAGTATTACATCGGTGCCTTCACCTGCCTGTGTGAGCAGGTAGTTTTGTATCACTTCCACTTCATCCATGGTAAACTCATGCTCACCGGCGGCAGAATTGATATTGATGAGTATCCATTTAGCACCTTTGATCTCATTATCATTCAGCAATGGTGAATTCAATGCTTCTTCGATGGCTTTTTGTGCCCTGTTCTCGCCGGAGGCTTCCGCATTGCCGAGTATGGCGACACCGCCATTGCGCATCACGGTGCATACATCAGCAAAGTCCACATTGATCTGGCCGGTACTGTTGATGACATCTGTGATACATTTAGCGGCGGTAGCCAATACATTGTCTGCTTTTTCAAATGCTTCCCTCATCTTGAGGTTGCCAAACTGGTGGCGCAGTTTATCATTACTGATAACGAGCAGGGTGTCCACATAGCCTTTTAGTACTTTGATACCTTCTTCTGCCTGCTGCTGACGTTTCTTTCCTTCATACGCAAAGGGAGTGGTTACGATACCTACGGTCAATATGCCGAGGTCTTTACAGATCTTGGCAATGATAGGCGCTCCGCCTGTACCGGTGCCACCACCCATACCTGCAGTGATGAAAGCCATCTTGGTATTTACTTCCAGTATGCGTTTTATTTCTTCCAGCGACTCTTCTGTTGCCTGGCGGCCGATATCGGGATTGGCACCGGCACCCAACCCTTGTGTAAGGTGCGGGCCCAGTTGTATCCTGTTGGGTATGCCACTATTGGCCAATGCCTGCGCATCTGTGTTACATATAATGAAATTAACACCGTCAATCTGCTGGCTGAACATATGGTTCACCGCATTTCCTCCGCCGCCTCCCACACCAATCACTTTAAGGATAGATGATTTCTCTTTAGGCAGATCAAAATGTATCATAAGCTTTTTGAATTTAGCCTCACCCCGCCCTCTCCTGTAGGAGAGGGAGACCCGAAGCTGTTGATAATTGGGTTAGT
>JAEUVL010000669.1 GCA_016786965.1 Chitinophagaceae bacterium | reverse complement strand
CCTGCCCATACCAGATGAAATGAAGATCACCAGTGAAGAACTGGTGCTACTCAGAAAACAAACCGGTAAAAAAACAGCAAAAGCAAAGACAGGTTATAAAACAACAGCCGGTCCAGGACAGCCCCGGCAGGCGGTTGTGGGTACTGTATTACAGTTTAGTGTAGAAAATATTACCTGTACAGATACCAACGACTTCAGAAAAGATGAAGTAAGCTTTTCTGCATTTGTAACAGACAGCACAGGGGCCACACAGGAGCGCAGCAATTTCTTCAGCGCCGATTTCAAAAAGGGAGAAAGTAAATCACCCGGCGCTGCCGGAAACAACCTGTTCACTATCAACCTCGGCGATTCTACCGGTGGTGTATTTCCTGCCGCTTTTGCCGGGGGTGTGCTTATTGTGGAAGAGGGCTTCTTCGGAGGCAGTGAACGGGTGGAGAAAGCAGGGGCTATCCTCCGTGTTGTTGGTAAAGTGATCGGTGCAGGCAGCCTGGTAACTTGTTTTTTTCCCGCCATTGGCTTACCGCTTTCTCTTACTATTCTTGGTATCGGTACCGCCATCATGATTGCCGGTGATGTGCTGTTGTTTGGCGGGGCTGATGAAATAAGCCAGGTGATACCCGATGAGTTGTTGTTTGAAACCCCGCCGTTTGCCGGCGAAACATTTGCCCGCACTGTGGAGATCGGCTTCATCGATGAAGCCTTTACCAAAAACGGCAAATATTCCGTCGATCTCCGGTGGACGGTGGCCTGATACATCACTCAAGCAATACTGAAATGTTCCTGTTCTCACACAGGAACATTTTTATTTAGTGTATATGCCCCGGCCATGATTTTAAAGGAGATATCGCCTGTGCAACAGAAAACTTACTTCGAATAAAATAAAACAGATAAGACCCCTTATCTTGTATTTATTATAATGAGAGATATATGAGAAAGAATTTGTTGCCATTACTGATCGCTGCTTTTATCCTCCATTCCTGTGAAAAGAAGGCCACCTGTCTTAACTCTATGGAATTAACAGCCACCAGCCTTACTCCAACTACGGGAGATAATATAGTAATACAGGCCCCACAAGGCCCTGAAAACGCC
>JAEUVL010000606.1 GCA_016786965.1 Chitinophagaceae bacterium | reverse complement strand
ATAGCTATCCCTTCTCCGATGCCACGGGCAGCACCGGTAACGATAGCCACTTTTCCTTCGAGTAGTTTCATGTATAGAATTTTAATAAAGCAAAAGAAAGGAAATTATTACTAATAGCCATGCTGATTTTCTAAAGAAAATACCGCCATTTCATTTCTCCTTTCGCACATAATAGATCACCCCGTTCTTATCATCGCTGATGAAGAAGGAGCGATCATCCCACTGCATTACATCACAAGGGCGGCCAAAGCGTTTTTCCTCTGTTGTTCCTTGTAAGAAACCGGTAACAATTTCCCTATAGGTCCCGTTGGGCAGCATTTGAACAACCGAATTGCCCCGCTGCCGCCATACGCTGGTGCTGCCATGCAGGGCAGTGATAAAAGAGTTATTAAGCAGGCTGTCTTTAAAACCAATGAAGTAAGCAAAGCCAAGCGGTGCAGAATGGGCTTTGATGGCCCACTTGCTGATAGGGGGCCGTTTTACCCATTTGGGATGGACTGAGTCTTTAAAATCAGGATCGGCAATGATCTGCTTTTTATACTGGAAATAATAAGGCCAGCCATAAAATGCACCCGGAATAATCTTCATGAGCTGTTCTTCTGGCTTATCGGGGCCCCGATTGTCACGGCCCATATTGGTGGCCCATAGTTCATTATTCACCCATTTCATTCCAACGGCATTGCGAACGCCCCTCGCAATGATCTTTTTGTTGCTGCCATCAGCAGGGTTCATTTCTGAGATGGTGGCCCTTATCTCTTCTTTTTCAATACATGCATCGCAACTGCTGCCCACGCTTACATACAATTTATCATTATGAAATGCAATGCTGCGGGTGAGGTGCCAGCCGCCATATTTATAACTAAGTCCATAATCCGGAAAAGTGGCGATCACTTTGGCTGTACCGGTAGGTTTACTATCGCCATTGTTATATACATAATAGCTCAATTGATGTGTCTCGGCTATATAGATATGCCACTGTCCTTTTAGTTGGTAGAAGGCTACCTGGTTTGGATTGTGTAATTCCTCCATGAATGGCGTTACTTTTTCAAATTCCCTGGTTGCGTCGTTCCAATTTTCCAGGATTATTATTTTACCTCTTTTATTATCCGACCGGTCATACATATCAGTTACGAACAATCTCCCATCGGGGCTTTTGGCAAAGAAGCGGGGCCTGCTGAGCCCTTCCACTGCCGCATTAATTTTATAGCCAGTGGGAACTTTGAGTTTGAAAGAAGTTTTATTCTTCAGTGTTATTGGTATTTCAATAAGTTTTATGGGTTTTTGCGAAAAAACTCCGAAGGTGATACAAAGAAAGCAGAGAATAAGAAGAGCAGTTATTTTGTTGGGCTGCGAAAATAGCGATGAAGGGTATCGCCGTGCCATTCGAACGGGGCAGGCAGCAACAGTTGTTGATAGAAGCAAATCAGCCCGGAACATACAGCGAATATTAATGATGATAGTGTAATATCTCTTCCACAAATTTTCTTTCATTGCTCAACCGCGGGACTTTGTGTTGACCACCCAGTTTGCCTTTGCTGCGCAGCCACTCATTGAAAACGCCTTTTTTTACACTATGAATAACAGGTAAGCCAAGGGCGATGCTTTTGTGGCGTTTGGCTTCATAGTCACTGTTGATGTTTTTTAGCGCCTTATCCAGTTCGATGGTAAAGGCCTCCAGGCTGGGTGGTTCTTTGTCGAATTCTATTAGCCATTCATGGGCACCATTGGCGCTATCGGAAAAATAAACCGGTGCTGCGGTATAATCATTTACTACGGCCCCTGTTTTTTCGCAGGCTGTAGCGATGGCTTTATCAGTATTATCTACGATCACTTCTTCCCCAAAGGCGTTCATATAAT
>JAEUVL010000605.1 GCA_016786965.1 Chitinophagaceae bacterium | reverse complement strand
ATCGGTTATCTGCCGCAGGAAGCTTCAGTTTTCAGAAAACTGAGTGTGGAAGATAATATTTCCGCCATCCTGGAAATGACAAAGCTGACCAAAAAGCAGCAGCGGGATAAACTGGAATCCTTGCTGAATGAATTCCGGCTTCAGCATGTGCGCAAAAGCAATGGTGATGTTCTCAGCGGTGGTGAAAGACGCCGCACCGAAATTGCCAGGGCATTATCTGTAGATCCAAAATTCATCTTACTCGACGAACCTTTCGCCGGTATCGACCCGATAGCCGTGGAAGATATACAAGCTATTGTGGCAAAGCTGAAATACAAGAATATTGGCATTCTGATCACTGACCACAACGTAACAGAAACACTATCCATTTGCGACCGGGCTTATTTACTCATTGAAGGGAAGATCTACAAACATGGCACCGCCGAGGAATTAGCCAGCGATGACGAAGTAAAAAGATTATATCTCGGAAGGAATTTTGAATTAAAAAGAAAAGACTGGCTGCATGAAGAAGCGAAAGAATTCGCAGACAATACATCAAATGAACAAGATATCCCTAAGTAATCACTATGCCTTTCAAAGTAATCGCTTTCGACGCCGATGACACCCTTTGGGTAAACGAACCTTATTTCCGCGAAGCAGAAGATAAATTCTGCGCCCTGCTGCAAGATTATGTTCCTATGCATACCGCCGCTCAGGAACTCTTCAAAACGGAGCTTCAAAACATTCCGTTGTATGGCTATGGAGTAAAAGGCTTTATGCTGAGCATGGTGGAAACCGCCCTGAGGGTATCCGGCAACACGATACCGCTGGCCGTTATTGAAAAAGCGATAGGCTATGGTAAAGACTTGCTGGCAAAACCCGTTGAGCTTCTGGAAGGAATAGAAGAAGCCCTTCATTTGCTTCAAAAAAATAATTACCGCCTGGTGGTGGCTACCAAAGGCGATCTGCTGGACCAGGAAAGAAAACTAAAAAAATCAGGCCTCGAACATTATTTCCATCATATTGAAATAATGAGTGATAAACAGCAGGCCGATTATCAGGAACTCATCCGTCACCTTGATATTGAGCCGGCTGAATTCCTAATGATCGGCAACTCACTTAAATCTGATGTAATGCCTGTACTGGCAATTGGCGGCCATGCAGTACACATACCTTATCATACCACCTGGGCACACGAAATGGTGGAACATACGATCGAACACATCAACTTCCGTGAAGCAAAATCTGTAAAAGAATTACTGCCTTCTTTAATTTCCTGATTTTTTACGGTTAATTTGCTGTTCTTTTCCGTTTTCAAATTATGGATCACCGGCAATTACCCAAAATTGAATTACACCTGCATCTGGATTGCAGCCTGAGCTACAAAGTAGTACAGCAGATCAACCCTGCCATAACCTACGAAGAATACCAGCAATCATTTATTGCCCCGGCTAAATGCACTGACCTGGCAGACTATATCTCCAGGGCCGTAAAAGGATTTGAGCTTATGCAAACCAAAGAGCAGCTTCGGCTGGTAACGCTTGATCTTTTTGAGCAATTAAAGACAGATAATGTCATTTATGCGGAAATACGTTTTGCTCCTTTGCTTCATATTGCCCAGGGGTTGACACCAGTCGAAGTAGTGAAAACGGTAAACGATGCTGTAGAAGAAGGAATAATAGCTACCGGGGTACAAGCCAATATCATTGTTTGTACCCTACGACATCATACAGAGGCACAGAGCATGGAAACGGTGTTGCTCGCAGAGCAATTCAAAAACACTCATGTTGTCGGTTTTGATATTGCCGGTGATGAAGCAGGCTTTCCGATTGCCAACCATGTTAAAGCTTTTGAGTATGCCCATGCCCATGGCATTCATTGCACGGCCCATGCAGGCGAGGCCAGAGGTGCTGAAAGTGTATGGGAAACGCTCAACCACTTTCATCCTTCCCGTATCGGACATGGCGTAAGAAGTGCTGAAGACCCGGTTTTGCTGGATTTTCTAAAAAAAGAAAATATACACCTTGAAGTTTGTCCCACCAGCAATATACAGGTGAATGTATTTGATGTAATAGAGAACCACCCGGCAGATAAAATTTACCAGGCCGGTGTTTCTATGAGCATTAATACCGACTGCCGTACCATCTCCAATGTAACTTTAAACACCGAATATGGTGTGATGACCAGTATTTTTAAATGGACAAAAAATGAGTTTTTACGCTGTAACCTGGAAGCTATTCGTCATTCTTTTGCCGCAGAGCCGTTAAAGGAGGAATTAAGGAAAACAATAATGGCTGCCTACTTAGTAGATTGATACAGGCCGGCTCTCCACTGTTTTTTTTATTTTTAAGATGCTATTGCTTCAAATTTCCTATTTTGTCGGCAGCAAATGAAACTACTCTCTCCTGCCATATCATCACTCGCCCGCATGCGTCTCTGGCGCATTGATGCATGGAAGAAAAACCCGGCAGATGCTCAGCGGGAAGTATTGCAGGACCTGGTAACATCAGCCCAATACACAGAATTTGGCAGAAAATATAATTTCTCCAACCTTTTTAATGTAAAAGAATTCAAAGCCGCCATACCTATTCATGAATATGATGATCTGAAGCTCTTCATCGAACGAATCATGAATGGTGAACAAAATATTTTGTGGAACACCCCTATTTACTGGTTTGCCAAAAGCAGCGGTACCACGAGTGAAAAAAGCAAGTTCATCCCGATTAGTGATGAAAGCCTGGAGGATAGCCATTTCAAAGCATCCAAAGATGTGCTGTCCATGTATTACCAGTTTAAGCCCGACTCAGAGCTGCTCACCGGTAAAGGGTTACTTATCGGCGGCAGCCACAGCATCAATCCAATGAATGCAGAAGCGCAGTACGGCGACCTTAGTGCTGTATTGTTTCAGAACTCCCCTTTCTGGGCACACTGGCTGCGAACCCCCGATCTCAGCATTGCCCTGATGGACGAATGGGAAAGCAAGATTGAAAAAATAGCGGAAGCTACGATCAAAGAAAATGTGACCTCTGTTTCCGGGGTGCCTACCTGGACCCTGGTTCTATTTAAGCGTATACTGGAGATCACCGGTAAGAAAACAATGAGTGAAGTTTGGCCATCGCTGGAATTATATATGCACGGAGGCGTTTCATTCACCCCCTATAAAGAACAATTTCAGCGACTGATAGGACGTGATATCAATTACCTGGAAATGTATAATGCCAGTGAAGGGTTCTTTGCCGCCCAGGAAAAGCCCGGTGATGAGGGGATGTTGCTCTTTACTGATCATGGTATTTTTTACGAGTTCATGCCGGTAAGTGAGTACGGTAAAAAAGAACCGTTGACCGTAGGCCTGCCTGACGTAGAAGTGGGAAAAAACTATGCCCCCATCATTAGTACCAATGGCGGACTGTGGAGATACCTCGTTGGAGATACCATACAGTTCACCTCGCTGAAGCCATTCCGGATAAAAGTATCTGGCAGATTGAAACATTATATGAACGCCTTTGGGGAAGAAGTGATCGTAGATAATACTGATAAAGCCATCGCTACAGCCTGTGAAAAAACAGGGGCCGTAGTAAATGATTATACCGCAGCACCGGTTTATTTTTCCGATAGCGCCAATGGTGCCCATGAATGGCTAATAGAATTCGACAAAGAACCACCCAGCCTGGAGGCCTTTACCATCGAACTGGATACGGCGCTAAAAAACATCAACAGTGACTATGAAGCCAAACGCCACAAAAGCATCGCCCTTGGCTTACCTGTTATTCATAGTGTAAAAAAAGGCGTTTTCAATGAGTGGCTGCGCAGCAAAGGCAAACTGGGTGGTCAGCATAAAGTCCCGCGGTTGAGCAATGAAAGAAAATTTGTGGAAGAGATATTACACTATCATCATTAATATTTTTGCTGTATGTTCCGGGCTGATTTGCCTCTATCAACAACTGTTGCTGCCTGCCCCGTTCGAATGGCACCGCGATACCCTTCATCGCTATTTTCGCAGCCCAACAAAATAACTGCTCTTCTTATTCTCTCCTTTCTTTGTATCACCTGCGGAGTTTTTTCGCAAAAACCCATAAAACTTATTGAAATACCAATAATACTGAAGAATAAAACTTCTTTCAAACTCAAAGTTCCAACTGGCTATAAAATTAATGCGGCAGTGGAAGGGCTCAGCAGACCCCGCTTCTTTGCCAAAAGCCCCGATGGGAGATTGTTCGTAACTGATATGTATGACCGGTCGGATAACAAAAGAGGTAAAATACTAATCCTGGAAAATTGGAACGACGCAACCAGGCAATTTGAAAAAGTAACGCCCTTCATGGAGGAATTACACAATCCGAACCAGGTAACCTTCTACCAACTAAAAGGACAGTGGCATATCTATATAGCCGAGACACATCAATTGAGTTATTATGTATATAACAATGGCGATAGCAAACCTACCGGTACAGCCAAAGTGATCGCCACTTTTCCTGATTATGGACTTAGTTATAAATATGGCGGCTGGCACCTCACCCGCAGCATTGCATTTCATAATGATAAATTGTATGTAAGCGTGGGCAGCAGTTGCGATGCATGTATTGAAAAAGAAGAGATAAGGGCTACCATTTCAGAAATGAACCCTGCTGATGGCAGCAACAAAAAGATCATAGCAAGGGGCGTTCGCAATG
This sequence comes from Chitinophagaceae bacterium, assembly GCA_016786965.1. Lineage (GTDB taxonomy): Bacteria > Bacteroidota > Bacteroidia > Chitinophagales > Chitinophagaceae > JJ008. The sequence continues at coordinate 677 of JAEUVL010000605.1, read as the reverse complement.
CCGTTGGAATGAAATGGGTGAACAATGAACTATGGGCCACCAATATGGGCCGTGACAATCGGGGCCCCGATAAACCAGAAGAACAGCTCATGAAGATTATTCCGGGTGCATTTTATGGCTGGCCTTATTATTTCCAGTATAAAAAGCAGATCATTGCCGATCCTGATTTTAAAGACTCGGCCCACCCCAAATGGGTAAAACGGCCCCCTATCAGCAAGTGGGCCATCAAAGCCCATTCTGCACCTCTTGGCTTTGCTTACTTCACTGGTTTTAAAGACAGTCTGCTTAATAACTCTTTTATCACTGCCCTGCATGGCAGCACAAGTGTATGGCGGCAGCGGGGCAATTCAGTTGTTCAAATGCTGCCCAACGGGACCTATAGGGAAATTGTTACCGGTTTCTTACAAGGAACAACTGAGGAAAAACGCTTTGCCCGCCCTTGTGATATAATGCAGTGGGATGATCGCTCCTTCTTCATCAGCGATGATAAGAACGGTGTGATCTATTATGTGCGAAAGGAGAAATGAAATGGCGGCATTTTCTTTAGAAAATCAGCATGGCTATTAGTAATAATTTCCTTTCTTTTGCTTTATTAAAATTCTATACATGAAACTACTCGAAGGAAAAGTGGCTATCGTTACCGGTGCTGCCCGTGGCATCGGAGAAGGGATAGCTAT
>JAEUVL010000588.1 GCA_016786965.1 Chitinophagaceae bacterium | reverse complement strand
ATTCTGCTCAGCTATTCTTTGTTATATATAGCCACTTCCTACCAGGTTCCCTGTGAAGAGGATTGTGAGAAAATGAACAATTTTAATACAGCTATACGGGATGGCCGTGACGGCTATGTGTTGTGGTCTTACCGGTGCGGGCCTAATCCCAATACCGATACTATCTGTGTATTTGTAAAAGATACCCTGGGTGTAAACTGGAACCTGCTGGCAGATACCGCCTGCATCATCGCCACCCAGAAAGGATTGCTACAGCAAAAGATACTGATCATCAAAAATTTTTCCAGCCCGGTAGATACATTGGCCCGTAAAAGCTGTCCTTAAAAAAGTGTTTGTACACCATAGGCCACTTTTGCTTCATGGTCCAGCAGCCATTTCTTTCGCCATAGTCCGCCGGCATAGCCGGTCAATTCCCGGTTGCTGCCAATGACCCGGTGGCAGGGTACAATGATGGCGATATTATTCCTTCCATTTGCATTAGCCACCGCACGGGTGGCTTTGGAGTCGCCGGTCTTGCGGGCCAGGTCAAGGTAGCTGATGGTCCTGCCAAAGGGAATCAGGACGAGTTCATTCCATACTCCCTGCTGAAAGGGAGTGCCCTGCTGATGAAGTGGTAATTCAAACACCCTTCGTTGCCCGTTGAAGTATTGAATGAGTTGCTCCACGCAATTGATAAGCATGGGTGGAAAATGTTTCTTCTTTCCTTCTGGTTTTTGAGAAGTATCATGAAAGGTGACCTCGCTGATAAAATCCTCTGTTCCGCTGATCTTTAGCAGGCCGACAGGTGAATGATAATATGTAGAATAGGTATCAGCCAATTTTCTGCCCGTTCGCTGTGGTGCGTTCGGGTTGTAATAAAATTACGTCATTGTTTTCATCATACACACCCAGCACCAGGCATTCGCTCAGGAAGCCGGCAATTTGCTTGGGTGGAAAATTGACCACAGCGATGACCTGGCGGTGAAGGAGTTCTTCCTTCCGGTAGTGTACGGTTATTTGGGCGGAAGATCTTTTATGGCCGAGTTCGGGGCCAAAGTCGATGGTCATCTGCCAGGCCGGTTTCCTGGCTTTAGGAAAATCGCTTACAGCAATGATGGTACCTACTCGGATATCAATTTTGGCAAAATCATCCCAGGTGATGGTCATTGTTTTTTATGAAAGATAAATAAAAATGCAGGGACACGGGTGACGCTTAATAATAGAGTGGCAATGGTATTGCTGTTCAATAGGGATACATTTTTTGCCGCAGATTTGCACAGTTCAATACAGTGATGGCCACTAATTGCACCCATGGCTTTTATTTTGCGCTTTTGCCGCTTTGGGAGCCATGTATTACTTCAGCATTTACCCTTGCAACAATGATCCTAAAATAATTTTTGTCGGGTAGCGGTATTCAAATTATCTTAATCAAAATATTCTACAATGACACCGGTTAAAAAAGGCAGCCATATCTCCCGCAGAAATTTTCTTCGTAATGCCGCTATAGTGGGTGGCGGATTTTTTATTGTGCCGCGGCATGTGCTGGGCCGGGGTTTTATAGCACCGAGTGATAAACTGAATATTGCAGGTATAGGTGTGGGAGGCAAGGGTGCCAGTGATATTGCTGAGTTTGCTAAAAGTCCCCGGGTGAATATAGTAGCCCTCTGTGATGTGGATGACCGCCAGGCGAAAGGATCGGTACAGAAATTTCCCAAAGCGCCTTATTACCGTGACTACCGGGAAATGCTGGAGAAGGAAAAGAATACAATAGATGCAGTGTCTGTATCCACCCCTGACCATACCCATGCGGTGGCTACACTGGCAGCGATGCAACTGGGTAAGCATGTCTATACACAAAAGCCACTGACGCATAACATTTTTGAAGCGAGGATGCTGACCGAAGCGGCGAAGAAATACAAAGTAGTAACGCAAATGGGTAACCAGGGCGGCTCCGGTGATGGGGTGCGCCAAACCCAGGAGATCATCAATGCCGGCTGGATCGGCGAAGTGGTGGAAGCACAGGCCTGGACCAACCGCCCGGTATGGCCGCAGGGCATTCCGACCCCTACGGGTAAATTTGATGTACCGAAGGAACTGGATTGGGACCTTTGGCTGGGGCCTGCAAAAAATATTGAGTATAATCCTGCCTACCTGCCATTTAACTGGAGGGGCTGGTGGGAATTTGGTACCGGCGCATTAGGCGATATGGCCTGCCATGTGATGGACCCTATTTACCGGATATTGCCCATTGATTACCCGGACTCTGCTGAATGCAGCGTGGCAGTGGTATGGAAAGAAATGTGGAATGACACGCAGAACCTGGATGCCTGCCCGCCGGCGTCGATCATTCACCTGAATTATCCGCGGAAAGATGGTAAGGGAAATATTAAAGTATCATGGCATGATGGCGGATTGCTGCCAGAGCGGCCGGATGAATTACTGCCAGAGGAAAAGTTTGGCAGTTGGGATGGTGGCGTATTGTTCATTGGTACCAAAGGAAAATTACTGACGGATTGCTACGGTGCCAATCCAAGGATGCTGCCCACCACACTGATGAAGGATAAGAACCCTGCACCAGAGACGGTAAAGCGGGTGCCGGAAGGCCACTACCTGCAATGGGTGAATGCGTGTATTGCCGGACACGGTAATGCCACAACCAGTTCGCCGTTTGAATATGCCGGACCATTTACTGAAAGTATATTAATGGGCAACCTGGCCATCCGCAGTTGGATGATGAAGAACCCTAAACTGAAAGGATGGGATGATAAATACCTCGGCCGTAAGAAATTGATCTGGGATGCGAAGAATATGAAGGTGACCAACTTTGATGAAGCTAACCAATTTGTAAAGCGGGAGAACAGGGCGGGGTGGAAGATGTAGCGGGGGCTTAGTTAAAAGTTAAGAGTTAAGAGTTATGAGTTATGAGTTACGAGTTGTCAGTTACGAGACTCAGAGGTCGGGATATCATTATATTATTGGAAATACTTGGTATTATAATGGCTGTATGCAAACCACACGATAATATAAAGCCTCTTCATACTTTGAGAGCTCGCAACTCATAACTCAAAACTTGTAACTAGTCCTTAATCCAGCAGCTTTACAAGTTCCATCAGTTCTGCTTGCTTGTATTTTTCTTTCTCTGTGGTAAAGCATTTGCCGAATTCCTCCAGCAACATCTGAATGACCTGTTTATTCTTCAGTGGTTTGTAATAAGAAGGGACAGCAGGAACAGCGATGCGTTTGAAGTAATTGTCAACATCATGCTGGGAGAACACCTGTCCTGAAGTGGGGTCTATAAAGAATTCAATTTTATGTACGGGGTTGGGCAGGCTTTCATCTGAATAGCCGGGTTTGAAATAAGCCAGTATAAATTGTTTGGGGATGTTGACCGCCTGCACAGGAATATCCAGCAACTCGCACAATACCAGGAATAAAATACCATTGCCTATCTGGTTCCCTCTTTTTGCTTCCAGTGTTTTGTTCAAC
>JAEUVL010000526.1 GCA_016786965.1 Chitinophagaceae bacterium | reverse complement strand
GACTTGCTGTCATGTTTACTAAGGTCATATCCAAGCTCTTTCATTGCGGCAATCGCCTTAGGATTTACTATTCCTGATGGTTTAGATCCCGCACTATAAGCCTCTACAGTATCACCACCAAGAAGTGTAGCAAAAGCCTGGCTCATTTGGCTACGATTACTATTTTCCACACAAACAAAGAGAATCTTTTTTTTCATACACAAAATTTAATCAAAAAGCGGAAGCCTGCTGGCTTCCACTTTTAATGTTAGCAGCAACCAATGCCGCCACCGTTACCACAGCAGATACTACCGGCGTCACAACAACCGGGATCTTTTTGTAAAGGTTTGTTTGTTTTCATGGCTTTACTTTTATTGTTATTAAATATGAGACGATTTTAACAACATCCGCTTCCTGGCTCACAACAATTGCGGTCATCTTTAGACTGCTTTTCAGCATACACAGTAATGCTGGTGATGCGGGTTTTTCCTTTTTTGTATTCTGTAATTTCTGCCGGAGTTAAATAAGCTGCAAGTATTTCATCCGGAATAGTGATGGTCTTATCCTTTTGCACAGTGATATTACTAAAACCGGCTTCATTTATAATGGACAGATATTCGTTTTTTTGAATAGCGCCAGAAACACAGCCTGCATATAACTCTGCAACATCTTTCCATTTTTTTGGAAGTTCTCCTTCAAGTACTACATCAGATATGGAGAAATGTCCTCCTGGCTTCAAGACCCTGTATATTTCGCTGAATACTTTATGTTTGTTTGGTACAAGATTTAGGACACAGTTGCTTACAATCACATCAGCTTTATTGGATGTAACAGGCATATCTTCTATATCACCCTGCCGGAATTCCACATTATTCAATCCCAGTTTTTCAGCATTTTCACGGGCAAGGTTTATCATAGCATCTGTAAAATCAATTCCAATTACCTTACCCGACTCTCCTGTAAGCTTTCTGGCTACGAAGGCATCATTTCCTGCCCCACTGCCAAGGTCTATCACAGTATCACCGTGTTTAATTTTTGCAAATTCTGTAGGCAAACCGCAACCCAGGCCAAGGTCTGCATCTGAATTATAGCCATCTAGTTTAGTATAATCATCGGCCATAATATTATATACATCTTCGGTTGTACAGGAACCGGTGGCACCACAGCAAGAAGAAGCGTTCATTTCTTTAGGCTGTCTGGCGATTTCAGTGTATTTCTCTTTTACTAATTGTTTTACTTCTGCATCTGTTTTCATGATATTCTTTGTTTTAATTTTTTATTGGAGATTATATCAACAACATGCCTTTTCATTTTTGATCTTCAGATTATCAAAAAGAAAATTAAATTCACTGTTGAATTTTTGGAAGGCCTTCCAGTTGATACAATAGCAACTTCGGGGGCCATCAATTGTACCGGTGATAAGACCCGCATTTTTTAATTCTTTGAGGTGTTGTGAAACAGTGCTTTGGGCCAGAGGTAATAATTCTACAATTTCACCACAGATACATGCATTACGCTGCGCCAGCACTTTTAGAATTGAGATACGGGCAGGGTGAGCCATTGCCTTAGCGAAATTTGCCAGGTCTTGTTCTTTTTGCGTAAACTCTTCTTTCTTGTGTACCGCCATAATAAAATCTTATATCGCAAATATACGATAAAGCATTTCACACCACCAAATTTTCAGGTAAATATTTCTAGGAAGTCTTTTTCCTTTTAAAAAGCGAGATTATTATGCCGCTAGTAATAATGCAGGCAATACCAAGGGATGACATCCAGTCTGGGAAGGGATCGTTTAAGAAGAATCCTATAAATACAGAAAAAACAATATTAGCATAGCCAATAGCAGATACAATTCCGGCTTTATCAGCACCATATGCTTTTGTTACAAAGTACTGACCGAACAAAGCGGCCAGGCCCAACCAAGCCACAAAAAGCCACTCAATGCCCACTGGCCACCTCCATGAAATGAAGAACACATCATCAACCGGTAGTTGGGCAAAGTGACCGATGAGCATAAAGACAACAGGCACCAACACACCTGTGCCAATGAATGACAAAACAATGATGCGAGAGTCATAATGTCCGGCCAGCCGGTTCACAGTTATATATGCCAGTGCAGACGTAATTCCTGAAATTAATCCAGCTACATGATAATACCAGGGAAAATGCATAGCAGGTTTATAGATCAAAAGCATTCCCGCAAAACCGAGCATTACCGCCAGTAACACAAACCGCCCATGATATTCCTTGAAAAGTAAAAATGAAAATACAGCAATGAAAAGTGTGGAAGTGAGGTTGTACGTCATGGCTGTGCCCAAGGGGATATGCAGAATGCAGTAGAGCAGGGTATAAAGGGCTGTGGTTCCCATCAGGCCGCGGAACAGGAGGAGGTGAAATTTTCCTCCTTTGTTTGCCGGAGGCTTGATGATGAATCCTGCCACTAATACAATTAAGCCAATGGCGTTTCGCCAAAAAACCAACTGACCGGCTCCAAAACTCCCTTTAAGTAATTTAGCCGCTCCTCCCATGAGCGAAAATCCCAGTGCTGCCAGCAGCATGTAGACAATGCCTTTATACCTGGTATCGATGGACATTAAATTTTTACCAATTTTTCTACCGCCGCTTCCAGCGTTTCTTTCTTTTTTGCAAAACAAAATCGCAGCACTTTATCATCTTTTGCATTTTGATAAAAAGCCGAAACAGGAATAGTGGCTACACCCACTTCTTTGGTCAGGCGTATAGCCAGATCTTTATCGCTTTCATCAGAAATACGTTCGTAAGTCCCGCAGATAAAATAGCTGCCAGACGAATGTTGCATACTAAACCTCGTTTGCTCCATTAGTTGTACGAAATAATCCCGCTTCTGCTGCATAAAAGCCGAAAGAGAGAGATAAGCATCTTTATTATGGAGAAAATTAGCCAAGCCTACTTGGGAAGGTGTATGACAGGAAAAGCAATTGAACTGGTGGACCTTTCTGAATTCTTTCATCAAAGGGGTGGGAGCAACACAATAACCCATTTTCCAGCCGGTACAGCTATAAGTTTTGCCAAAGGAAAAACAAACAAAACTCCGTTGTAACAGATCGGGGTAACGGAGTATGCTTTGGTGTTGTATATCATCAAATATCAGGTGTTCGTACACCTCGTCGCTGATTATGAAAATATTTGTCCCTTCTGTAATCTTCCTTAATTCAATAATGTCTTTTTGGCTGATTACAGAACCGGTTGGGTTGTGCGGCGAATTGATAATAATTGCTTTTGTTTTAGGCGTAATGGCGTTTTTTACTGCCTCCCAGTTAATATGATAATCAGGAAATACGAGGTTGACGGTTACTGCCTTAGCCCCATTTGCTTCAATATTAGGAATATAGCTATCGTAAGCGGGTTCAAAAACGATCACTTCATCACCGGGCTGAAGTATGGTAGTGAGGGCGGAATAGATTGCATAAGTACCTCCCGGGGTAATAGTGATCTCTGTGTCTGGGTTCACCCCAGCTCCATACAGGAAAGCTATTTTTTCAGCAATCGCTTCACGCAGCGGCATCCAGCCGGGCATGGGGGCATACTGATTATAGTGTTGGCTAACAGCGTCTCTTACTAATCCGGCCAATTCTTCGTTCATAGGGAAATCCGGAAAGCCCTGGCCAAGGTTTACGGCCTCGTATTCGGCAGCTAATGTACTCATCACAGTAAAGATGGTGGTGCCAACGTTGGGTAGTTTGGAGTCGATGATCAAAGCGCTTGGTTAATAACAGCAGGGCTGTAATGATAAATCTGGTTAAAAAGTAAAATTATAAGGATTTATAAGAAGAGCCTGCAGAAGTTTAGTAATTTGATGGATTATGGGGAAGAGACTTTCCGCTTTTTTTAATCCGGAACAATTTCACGGTTGGGGTAAGCAACGCAATTACTTTGAAGGATGGTATTTTAAACTGGTAAATGCCGATGAAACCAATGCAATTGCTTTTATACCGGGCATAGCCATGGATAGTAATGGCAGCAAGCATTCTTTTATACAAGTACTGGATGGTAAAAAAAGGACGGCCAGTTACCACAAGTTTGAAGCGGATTGTTTTAACCCAACACCAGGGCTTTTTCACCTGGCTATCAAGGAAAATCATTTTTCTGCAAACGAACTGAGGTTGGCATTGCCCAATATACAAGGAACTTTACAGTTCTCAGGAAATGTGCCTTGGCCTAAACCCTGGTATTCTCCTGGCATCATGGGGCCATTTGCATTTGTACCTTTTATGGAGTGCTATCATGGCATTGTAAGTATGGACCACACCATATCCGGAAAGCTGGTGATTGATGACGGGGAGATTGATTTCACCGGGGGCCGTGGTTATATGGAAAAGGATTGGGGCCGCTCTTTTCCATCTGCTTATTTCTGGATGCAGTCAAATCATTTTACCCTGCCAGGTATTTCTATAAAGTGTTCAGTGGCCAAAATTCCCTGGCTTCGAAGCTCTTTTGTCGGATTTATTGCGGGCATTTGGTTGCAGGATAGGCTGATTCGCTTTACTACCTATAACAGATCTTTTCTCCGGCGTTCACTGGCTGACGAAAGAACTGTAGATATTGTGCTGGAGAATAAAAACTATTTACTTCAGATTATTGCGCACCGAAATGACGCTACCGAGTTGGCATCGCCAATTAATGGTTTCATGAACGGGCGTATTGCCGAAAGCATGAGCTCTTTCCTGGATGTGCTGTTGACAGATAAACGAAACAATAAAGTTCTCCTTCATGACACGGGCCGCAATGCAGGACTTGAGGTAGCGGGAAATATTAAAGAGATCTTTGTGTAGATTTTTTCGGTCGATTGACCAAAATAAAGCTGCTTAAAGGGATATAAGTAATTTTTTCAGGAAGTGGCGTACAAGAAACTCTTAACAAAGCCTTTATCTCTTTTTCTTCGGGAGGCCGGCCGTCACCAGGTCGTAGGAATGGTCTATCCATTCTTTTAATTGCCGGGATGAAACGCTTCCATCAACCACAATCGTATTCCAGTGTTTTTTATTCATGTGGTATCCGGGTAACACACAGGAAAACTCTTCCCGCAGTTCAATGGCTTTATCAGGGTCACACTTTACATTGAACCGAAGCGGCTGGCTATCAAATCCGGTCAGTAAAAATGCCTTTCCGGCCACTTTGTACACCAGAGTATCCGGACCAAAAGGCAGGGTTTCCTCCGCTCCGGTTTTTGACAGGCAATATTCCCGCAGGGTTTCAATGTTCATGTAAGGGATCATTAAAAAGTGTCAATGATATTTGGTACACTTTAATTTTTTCAAGCGATTTTTTTACCGCCGGCAGGTCGGTGTTCAAATCAATATCTCCGAACAAAGAGTTGTCATCATTTTCTGTAAGGTCCAGCCTGAAGTGGACGGAGGAAGAATCCAGGCTGCCTTTGTTGAATGATTGTATATAGCCACCATAGTCCCATCCAAATCCGGAAAAGGATATTTTTTGGCCATTAAGATCCAGTAGCTCTTTCAACGTGGAGCCAACTTTTAAACCCGTGGGTGTTCTGTAGGGGCTGCCCTCTTCACTGTTTTGCAGGTAAACTATTTGTTTGTGATAAAAGCTGTCCCTCCAATAGACCACAATTTCTTTATTTGTTCCCGGATAGATTTTAGTTACGTCAATACTATCAATACATTCCGGTCCGCAGATGCGTTCATCTTTTACACTGGCTGCCCCGAAAATGTTTTGCAGGCCGGTAAAATCAGTTCTTGGAGTAATGGCACCCCATCCTGAATCGGTTACTAACATAGAATCAACGATCTTTTTTATTTGTGCAGGCTGAGCGACCCCGGTCGTTTCTTTTTTATGATTATTACAACTCCATAAGGCAGCCATGGCAACTAGTATCAAAAGTGTCTTTTTCATTGTATCTTTTTTTATTCAGCGATTATAGCGGTAGCTTCTATTTCAATTAAATATTCCGGCGCAATCAGTCCCTTTACCTCAATCATTGAGGTACAAGGTTTGATGCTGGAAAAAAACTCGCCATGGGCCTTGCCATATTCTTCCCAGCGGGAGATGTCTATAACAAACATTCTTGTTCGTACCACATCTTTCAGCGAGGCGCCAGCCTGTTTTAATACGTTCTCTATCTTTTCTATAATAAACTTTGTTTGGGCGTATGCATCATCTTTTCCAACCAGCAGGCTGTTTTCGTCCACCGCCACTGTGCCGGTTATCTCAATGGCGTTTCCCACCCTTACAGCTCGGCTGTAGCCGACAATGTTTTCCCACTTGGCGCCCGAGGAGTAATTTGTTCGGTTCATTTTATTATATGATTTAAAGTGAGAATGAGAATTGTTGATACAAATGGCTTACAGTTTCATGAACTAAGATATTTTCGCCTCTCCCTAGCCCTTGATTTCAATATTTTCTTCTTTCAGTAATGCTTCCCCATTCATTTTTAATAATATCTGTGCTACGGTCACCACATCTTTTTGGCAATATGTTACGATTCTTTCCAGGTTCTTTTCTTTCCAGTACACCTCCCATACCATACTTCCGTCTATATCGTCTTTCGGCGTGGGTATTCCTAGTACATGTGCGAGCAGATTCAGTGATGTAAAACTTTTATAGTCGCCAAATTTCCAGAGCTCCAGTGTGTCGAGGTGATTAACTTCCCAAGGCTTTTTGCCCGATATATTTAATATGGAAGGGATTGGTAGTCCGTTAATGATCATCCGGCGGCAGAGGTAAGGAAAATCAAATTCTTTTCCATTGTGGGCGCAAAGTTGTTTGGGTTCACCCGGCACCCATTTATTGAGCATCTCAGTAAACTGTGTAAGTAATAGCAGCTCATCATTCCCATAAAAGCTTTTGATAATTAATTTTCGACTGCCTGTTTTACCCTGCATTACTCCACAGCTAATGCAAACGATCTTTCCAAACTCTGCATATATACCCGCACGGGGATACAGTGTTTCATTCGTTTGTCCTTCGTGATATTTTGCTAAAGAAGCAGATTTGATGTCCCACAAAT
>JAEUVL010000503.1 GCA_016786965.1 Chitinophagaceae bacterium | reverse complement strand
CTGTGCGGCTTTCAACCGGTCTATCTCCACCCTCAGTTCTGGTTTGTTGAACTTCAGGTCCACATCAGCATTCAATAGTACTTTACTTTGTCTTGCTTCTTCCAGTATTTTCGGCAGTACAGCGGTGAGTTTTTCAAAATTATTATGTTGAATAACAAAAGACACGGGTTGTCCGCCGCGGCGGTTCACAGCGATGGTTTGTTCTTCTATGGCAAAGGCACGGCCTTCATTATACCTGGGTAGATTTTTATTGACCATTGCCACAATTTCTTTTTGCGAGCGGTCTCTTTCTGTGGGAGGTACCAATGTTACCCTTACGAACCCGGTATTTGCATTTCCTGATCCGGTAAAGCCGGGTGAAGTAACGCTCAGCACCACATCTCTTTCAGGTACAGAGTCCAGCATGAGATTGGTAAGGCGGTTTACATATACATCCATTGCATCAAAAGAAGTTCCTTCCGGTGCTGATAACTGCAGCCGGAACTGGCTGCGGTCTTCCATCGGCGCTAATTCGGATTGCAATCCTTTACCGATCAGGAATATGATAGAGACACAAACGGCCACCAATATCAACGCCACCCATTTTACTTTCATAAAACGGCTCAGCATGGCCTGGTAGCTATTTTCCATCCATCGGAAAAAGGGTTCTGTCTTATTATAGAACCAGGAATGCTTGTGCACATTCTTTCGGGTCAGTTTTACGTTCAGCACCGGTGTCAGCGTAAGCGATACAAAAGCTGAGATCAAAACCGCACCGGCCACCACGATACCAAATTCACGGAACAGCCGGCCTACAAAACCTTCTAAGAATATGATCGGTAAAAAAACCACTGCAAGGGTGATAGAGGTGGCGATAACGGCGAAGTAGATCTCTTTGGAACCTTCCACCGCTGCCTGCCATTTGTTCATGCCTTTTTCCATCTTCTTATAAATGTTCTCCGTTACCACAATACCATCATCCACTACGAGGCCGGTGGCCAATACAATGGCCAGCAGGGAAAGCACATTGATGGTAAAGCCCATCAGGTACATGATGAAGAAGGCGCCGATCAACGAAACAGGAATGTCGATC
>JAEUVL010000500.1 GCA_016786965.1 Chitinophagaceae bacterium | reverse complement strand
CCGCTGCAAAAGTTGATGCTGCTTAATGGTGTGGAATATGAAATGAAGGTGACGGATTTTAAACAAAACAATTTCCAATCACAACGGCAGATCGGCTTACTGGCGCAAAACGTGGAAAAAGTGATACCCGAAGCGGTGAATGAAACAGATGGGTATAAAGGAGTGGACTATGCCAGATTGGTGCCTTTGCTCATCGAAAGTATCAAAGATCTGCAGCAGCAAGTCGAAGAATTGAAAAAGCAAATTAAACAATAGCATTATGAACTACATGAGCCTGGCAACCAGTAAAGGCCTTTACCGGCTTGACCTGCACAATATCGTACGCATACAAAGCAGCAGTAATTATTGCCGAATATATTTTGCGGACAAAAGGCACCCGCTTACAGTAGCCAAAGTGCTTCACTGGTTTGAAGATAACCTGCCAGCCGATAAATTTTTGCGTACCCATCGTACACACCTGGTAAACAGGCAGTACATTCTCAACTTATCTTCCTCCTCCCAATCCATGCAATTAAGTAACGGAGAAAAAATAAGTATCAGCAAACGAAGAAAACACCGTGTAATAGAAAAACTCTGCGACTGATTAACCCTTGCAAAAAACTATAAACCACAACACCTGCTTTAATCATACTCAAAAAATTCCTGCATCATGAAAAAGATACTTCCGCTGATATGCCTGGTTCTTCTCACCAAAATAATGACTGCCCAGCCCCCGAATGATAATTCCTGTGGTGCCATAACAATTCCAGTAGAAAACCTCGGTTGCGAACCTACCGTAACCTATTCCTATACAGCCGCCACCTGGAGCTCAGGCAGCGGCAATACATGGTGCGAAAATTTTCAAAACCTGGATGTATGGTATAAGTTCACCATCCCCGCCAATGGCATTGCCCGTGTAACAATAGCTGCTACAGATGGCAATGCCTACACTGCAGAAATGTACACCAGCAACACCTGCAACAGCCTGGCGGTGTTCAATAGCTTCTCAAATGGTTATCCATGTCTTTATACTAATGTGCCAACGGAGAGCTCAAGAGAATTTACCGGCCTTACACCCGGCGGCGAAGTATATATGAGGGTGTACCGCCGCTTTAGTAATACGGCGGCATTCGCAAATGGCGCAATCAAGATTTGTGTAAGTAATACGAATATCCTGGCAGATGAACCCTGCAATGCTGGTTTCTTTACCATAGATGCCGCTGATCCCCTGGGACAGGATTGCACCCCGGTTACTTTTTATAACTGGACAGGCGCCACCCTTACACCTTCCATACCAAATCCTTCCTGCATTGCACCGATGCCTGGTGCAAACGTAAGAGATGTTTGGTTTAAACTAAGAGTGCCCGCCAGTGGTAAGTTGCGGATCAATCATACTTACAACGGCACCTGTATGACAGCTTATACTGCCACTGCCTGCAATGGAACCTTTACTGAGCTTGGTTGTACTTTCTTCGGTTTAAACTGGACGAATCTTACACCAAACAGCATTGTTTACATACGTATGATGCGATACACGGGTACAGGTCCGGCTATTGATAATGGAAGTGCAAAAATTTGTGCGGCAGAAAGCAACCAGGTACCCGTTGCCAATAACAGCGCAGGCAGGGTAGGTATTGGTATCGATACCCCTTTTGCTAAACTGGATGTAGTAGGCAAT
>JAEUVL010000483.1 GCA_016786965.1 Chitinophagaceae bacterium | reverse complement strand
TCACTTCATAATGGTAAACGAGTGGGTGATAAAACGAATAAGCAGGTTCACTTCTTGTCATTCAGTATAGACCCGGAAAGAGATTCTATTGAACAGTTGAAAAAGTGGGCCGACCGTTTCCAGATAAATCCCGGCCAGTGGTGGTTGCTTACCGGCAATAAACAAATGATCTACAACCTTGCCATCAATGAAATGAAAATGTTTGCTGAAGACGGAAAGGGTGTGGATACGAATTTTATTCATAGTGATAAGTTTGTGCTTATAGACAGCAACCGGCATGTGCGGGGATATTATGACGGTCTTGATTCTGCTTCGCTTGCCCAGCTGTCGGGTGACCTGATCATGCTGACGATGGAGAAAGACCCCACACGCAAAAGCTTTTTTGCCGGAAAACTACAGATCATGGCGGTGGCTTTTTTGATGGCCATCCTTGGGGTAGGATTATTGTTATTCTTTTTGAGAAAAAAACCATAAGAAATGTTAGCCGCAGCCTGGAAAAAAAATGATAAGAAAGCCAAGACACTGATATTCTTTTTTTCAGCGGTAGTGTTTAGTGCAGTGGTGATACTAAGCCGGGTAAAGCTGAATGTGGACCTGGGGTTTGATGTGCATGTTTTTGCAAAAGCCAATGCTATCATCAATTCGTGTGTGGCTTTGTTATTAGTAGTGGCATTGGCGGCGGTTAAAAAGAGTAAGTTCTCTTTGCATAAGAACCTGATGCTGGCCGCCATGTTTTTATCCATCCTGTTTTTAGTGAGTTATATCTGTCATCATTTGCTGGCAGGTGATACCCGGTTTGGTGATGTGAATCATGATGGAATAGTGGATGATATAGAGAAAGCCGCGGTGGGCAGCACCCGAATGATCTACTTTATCATTCTTATTACGCATATTCCGCTGGCGGGTATCATTCTTCCTTTTATTCTCTTTTCGGCCTACCGGGCCCTTACAGGAGAATTTGACAAACATAAGAAGCTGGTCCGCATTACCTGGCCGGTATGGTTTTATGTGGCTGTTACGGGTGTGGTGGTGTATATCATGATAAGCCCCTATTACTGATCGTAAATCTTTAATGGCTCAACCAGGTCTCCAACTTCATTGCTATGAGCATAGAGACGATGCCTGTGAAAAGCCCTATATATACTTCAGC
>JAEUVL010000473.1 GCA_016786965.1 Chitinophagaceae bacterium | reverse complement strand
TCACTTCATGTATCAGGTGTTTGTCTATATATAATACAGAGGGGCCATCGTCAATTGTTTTAACGATGTGTTGTTCCCAGATTTTATCAAATAATGTTTTTGCCATAATTTATTTCCCGCAAAACCGCAAAGTTTTTAGGCTGCAAAGCTTTGCGACTTTGCGTGATGCTTTTATTGCTGAGTAAAGAACTTAACGTATCCCGCAAAAGGCCGGACGACGCAACGAAGTTGATAGTAGCACCGAAGCCTCTAACATAATTGCCACCGATTACTCTAAAGAACTTATCATAGTTGAAAGATAATATGATCTAAGCCTCTCCGCTGCGGCGGAGAAGGGATAGGGTTACGCCACCGCCGCTTTCTCCTGGTACTGAAGCGCTATTGCCGACAGGTCCGCATCCTCCACTTCTTTCTTGCTATCCGCCACTTTTACAAATTCCGCATATAGTACATCCACATCGTTCCGGTCGAACTGGAAGCCCAGCTTCTGGAAACGATAGGCCAATGCACTGCGGCCACTTCTTGCTGTCAGTACGATCTTTGAACTTTCAGCACCCACTTCTTCTGGCGTAATGATCTCATAGGTCTGTGCATCTTTCAAAAACCCATCCTGGTGTATGCCGGAAGAGTGAGAAAAAGCATTGCTTCCCACAATGGCTTTATTCGGTTGTACCGGCATCCGCATCGTATCAGAAACAACACGGCTTAACGGGTTCAATTGCTCCGACTTAATAGTAGTGTAGAGGCCTAAGTCTTTATGCTGCTTGATGATCATCGCCACTTCCTCAAGCGAAGTATTGCCGGCCCTTTCACCCAGTCCATTGATGGTGCATTCTATTTGCCTTGCCCCGGCTATCACCCCGGCAATGGAATTGGCCGTCGCTAAGCCCAGGTCATTATGACAATGGCAGGAGATGATCGCTTTATCTATATTAGGAACATTGTTTACAAGGTATGCGATCTTTTCACCATATTGATAGGGTAAACAATAGCCGGTAGTATCCGGAATATTAACAGTGGTGGCCCCGGCCTTTATCACCGCTTCTATCACTCTTGCCAGGTATTCATTATCTGTTCTGCCCGCATCTTCTGCATAAAACTCCACATCGTCAGTGAAATTCCTCGCCCACTTCACACATTGGATGGCTCTTTCCAGTATTTCCTCCCGGGTAGAATTGAATTTGGCCTTAATATGCAGATCGGAAGTACCGATACCAGTATGGATCCTTGGTCGCACAGCGTACTTCAGTGCCTGTGCCGCTACTTCGATATCATTCAGCACAGCCCTGCTCAATCCACAAACGGTTGTATTCTTTATGTTCCTTGCTATCTGGCTTACGGATTCAAAATCGCCGGGCGAGGAGACAGGGAAACCGGCTTCAATAATATCAACACCCAACTCTTCCAGTTGTAAGGCCAGCCCCAGTTTCTCTGCTGCATTCAGTTTGCAACCGGGAACCTGTTCGCCATCACGCAGGGTGGTGTCAAAGATGTACACTTTGCCTTCTGCCATAATAATTGATAAATTAGATGAGATAAAAATGCAGGCTGCTTATTTTTGTGCCAGCCCCGGTACATTATTTAGAAAAACAGTGTGACAGGGCGGGATTGCTTGCTTGCTATTAATTCAGTCAATAAACAACCTGCGCAACTAAATTACCTTTGTAATAAGGGTGAAGGAAATCAAAATAAAGGGTATTTTACACCTTTTAAACAGCAGGTTTTGCGCTGAAACCCTTGCCAGTAAAGGATTTTAATTTTTTTGAATTACGATGTCCAACCGCTCCGCAGATGCTTTGTTTCAACTGGTTAAATCGCTGGAAAAGAGTGAGAAGCGAAATTTTAAGCTCTATGTGAAAAGGAATACCGCTACGGATGACCTTAAGATCATCCAGTTATTTGATGCACTCGACAAGATGGCCGACTATGATGAGAAGCAACTGCTGAAAAAAGCAAAGAGTATCACCAAGCAGCAGTTGTCTAATATTAAGGCGCATTTATACAAGCAAATACTCTCCAGTCTGCGGCTCATCAGGGATGAAGATAATATTGATATACACCTGCATGAACAAATGGACCATGCCCGCATCCTGTTCAATAAGGGACTGTACCTGCAAAGCCTGAAAGTGCTGGAGCGGCTGAAGGACACGGCAAGGGCCTACCAGCAACTGACCTACCTGCAACAAGCCCTTTTTTTTGAAAAGAAGATCGAGACGCTTTTCATTACCCGCAGTATGCAGGACAGGGCGGATAAATTGTCTGCTGAGTCCGACACAGTGAATGCGCAGCTGGCAACGGTAAACCAGCTTTCCAATTTATCCCTTCAGTTGTATAGCTGGTATATCAGGCATGGCCATGCCAGGAATGAAAATGACATCAAAGGACTAAAGATATTCTTTGAAAAAAATCTGCCCGCTGCTGCACAACAGGCTACCGGCTTTTATGAACGGCTATATTTCTACCAGAGCTATGTATGGTATGCATTCATCCGGCAGGACTTTCTGCAATACTATCGGTATTCACAAAAATGGGTTGATCTCTTCGCTGCTTATCCGCTGCTGCTGAAAGTGGAAACAGCCAACTATATAAAAGGAATGCACAACCTGATGGGTGCTCACTTTAACCTGATGAACCAGGTCAAACTGGCAGAAAGTATCAAACAGTTTGAACAATTCACCAAACAAAAATACCTCCAGGCCAACGAGAATAACCGGATACTGGCCTATCAATATTTATATACAGCCCGCATCAATCTGTATTTTTTACAAGGCACTTTTACCAAAGGCCTCCGGCTTGTTCCCTTCCTGGAAGAAATGCTGAAAGAATACGGCTTGTACCTGGACACTCACCGGGTGCTGGTGTTCTATTACAAAATTGCCTGCCTGTACTTTGGCAGCGGCAACAATGAAAAAGCGATCGACTACCTCAATAGGATCATCAATCAAAAAGGCGACCTGCGTACCGATCTGCAATGCTATGCCCGCCTGCTGCACCTCATCGCCCATTATGAACTGGGCAATTTTGACCTGTTGGAATACCTCATCAAATCTGTTTACCGCTATATGGCCAAAATGGAGAACCTGAGTAAGGTGGAGGAAGCAATGTTTGCATTTCTGCGCCGCTCATTCCATGTAGGGGCACATGCACTCAGGCCGGAATTTGAAAAACTATTGCTGCAATTAAAGAAATACGAGGGCAACCCCGTAGAGGCCCGTGCCTTTGCCTACCTCGATGTCATCTCCTGGCTCGAAAGTAAGATCAGCGGGGTGAATGTGCAGGATGTGATACGGGAAAAGTATTTGGAAGGACGGAGAAAATCAATGTGAAAATGTGGAAATGAGAGAATGGGGAAATGAGGGAACCTGCCTGCTGGCAGCGAGGTGTAAAAATGTGTACTGGCTGTTAGCATTTTCACATTTCCACATTTCCAAATTTCCACATTAAACAACTACTTTTGCCCAATTTGTTTTTACAGAAACCCAACTAAAGATGCCCGACAAATCTATCCCCGCTGTTTTATTGCTCGCTGATGGCACTATCGCCCATGGTAAATCGTTCGGTGCCATTGGCACTACCACTGGTGAGATATGCTTCAACACCGGAATGACCGGCTACCAGGAAGTATTTACCGATCCCAGCTATTTTGGACAGATACTGATCATGAACAGTGCCCATATTGGCAACTATGGTGTGAAGGAAGCTGATGTGGAAAGCGACAGCGTGAAGATCAACGGACTGATTGGACGAAACCTGGAAGACCAGTACTCCCGCAAAATGGCCAACGGCTCACTGAATGAATACCTGAAAGCAAACAAGATCGTCTCCATAGAAGGAGTGGACACCCGGGCCCTGGTGGCGCATATCAGGACGAAAGGCGCCATGAACTGTATCATCTCTTCAGAGACCACCGATATAGAAGCCCTGAAAAAGAAATTGGCCGAAACACCCAATATGGATGGATTAGAATTGGCCTCTAAAGTAAGCACCAAAGAAGCGTATGAGATGGGGGATAAGAACGCCGCTATCCGTATTGCGGTGATGGACTACGGGGTGAAGAGAAACATACTCAACTGTATGGTGGAAAGAGGGGCACATGTAAAAGTGTTCCCGGCCAAAACAGCCCTGGAGGAAGTAAAACAATTTCAGCCACATGGGTATTTTATTTCCAATGGCCCCGGAGATCCGGCACCGATGGACTATGCCATTACTACCCTGAAACAGATATTAAAAGAAGAGAAACCGGTATTTGGTATTTGTCTCGGTCATCAGTTACTGGCATTGGCCAACGATATTCCCACATTTAAAATGCACCACGGACACCGCGGGCTGAACCACCCGGTGAAAAATATCATCTCAGGCCGCTCTGAGATCACCACACAGAACCACGGCTTTGGTGTGGATCCGGAGGCGGTAAAAAAAGCAGCACATATTGAGATCACTCACCTGAATCTTAATGACCAGTCCATTGAAGGTATCAGGGTAAAAGGCAAACCGGCTTTCTCCGTACAGTATCACCCGGAAGCCACACCCGGCCCGCATGATTCGAGGTATTTGTTTGATGAGTTCATGACGATGATTACTCAGCATAGCTGATTTTTATTGTGAAGCAGATAGCAATTGCAATTTTTCTGCCCGGCTGCCGTTGAATGAGTGAAGCACAAACTATCAAAACTTCAACCTATCCCATTCAAAAGGATCATACCGGTTCTTGTATATGTATTAGGGCTGACACTCTCCGCTAACGCATCCCGTTATGATAAGGTAGATTCTTTTGTAGTAAAAGTTTCTTTTCCCGCAAGCACTGTTACTGAATACGATTCACTCGTTGCTATTTTCAATAAACAATTTTCAAACGAAGAGGAGAAAGTAAGGGCTGTTTATTTCTGGGTTACAGAGAATATCAGCTATGATGCCAAAGGATTATTCAGTGGGAACATGATCTTTGAAAAGGTAGGGGCACTGAAGAACAAGCGATGTGTGTGTGCAGGTTATGCAGATCTGCTGGACCATGCATTTAAAAAAATGGGACTCGAATCGAAATACCTGACGGGCAGCGCAAGGTTGCTGGATGGTCTGGCCCAATGGAATCCTGATGCCTGGCAAGCGGGACATGCATGGAATGCCGTAAAGGTGCATGGAGAATGGAAACTGATCGATGCCACCTGGGCCAGTGGCTACCTGTGGGGAGATCGCTTTGAAAAGAAAAGAAAGGATGTATGGTTTTTTACACCGCCGGATATTTTTCTGTTATCACATTTTCCGGGAAATCCCATGTTTCAGTTGACAGATAGAGTAATAACAGAGGCAGAATTTTATGAGCAACCTTTTTATTTATGGGAGTTTGAAACTTCAGGGATCAATTCTATCAGCCATCGAAGGTTGGAAATCACCGGGGAGCCGGGTGATGAGGTTTTACTTTCTTTTGGTTCTGCTAAAGAAATAAGCCATCTTATTATAAGCGATCGTGATGATAAGGTAGTTAAAACTCTTCCCGTGTTTAAAAAAGAGGGCAAGTATTATTGCCGGTACCTGGTTGGTTCAATTAAAAGGGGGAGTTATTATTTTGGGTTCATGTATATGGATGAAAATAAAAAATGTATTTGGCGCTCAGATCATGTCCTTGGTTACTTCCTCACCGTTTCAGATACACAATAAGAATCAGATGAAGAGGGACTGATTTTTTTTATTTTGATTTTACAACTATCTTGTACGATAATCTGTTTTAATTGCAGGGGTATGAAAATCGCCATCATCAACGGTCCCAATCTTAATCTGCTCGGAAAAAGAGAAACCGATATCTATGGCAATATGCCTTTTGAACAATTCCTCGATTCCCTCCGGAAGAAATATACAGGCATCGAGATCAGCTATTTTCAAAGCAATATAGAAGGTGAACTGATCGATGAACTGCACCGCACAGGTTTTACCTATGATGGAATTATATTAAATCCCGGCGGCTACACGCATACTTCCGTAGCGATAGGTGATGCCATTGCTGCCATTACCACTCCGCTGGTGGAAGTGCATATCTCCAATGTGCATGCAAGAGAAGAATTCAGAAAATTATCACATGTAAGTGCCAAAGCAGCCGGCAGTATATTCGGTCTGGGGCTAAAAGGATATGAGTTGGCCATTGACTGGTTCCAATCCCGGAAGTAACACTGATTCTTATCAAGGCGTTGAATAATCATAGTCAACCCATCTGTTTGTATAACCAATAGCTTTGCAGCATGAAATTACCTGTTGTTTATAAGTCAGCGGAAGAAGCCTTATCTGTTATCCAGTCAGGCCACAGGCTATTTATACAGGGCAGTGCGCAAACACCCCTGTACCTCTTAAGAGAATTGGCCAAACGGGCCCCCACACTCCGGGATGTGGAATTGACCTTCATTACCGTACAAGGCGATATAGAAGTAGATAAGCCACAGTATGCCGATTCCTTTCATATCAACTGCATGTTTGTATCAGAATCGGTGCGTAAGGCCGTGAATGAAGGCCGGGCCGATTTTATCCCCGTCTTTTTAAGTGATATCCCTGACCTGTTTCGCAAAGAGATGCATATCGATGTGGC
>JAEUVL010000452.1 GCA_016786965.1 Chitinophagaceae bacterium | reverse complement strand
CAGGCTGGCATTGGGTTATAAATGTATCTCTTATAGAAAGAAATATACAATAGTCTTTATTGAGTCAGCAGTTGATTTGATTATTTGTGAATTTGTTTCTTCTAAGCTTATTTATTGGTAATGTCCTGCCAAAGTAAACTTGCATCCCACATAAATATTTCCCACCCCTGCTGCCCTGAATTTTGCTATCCCACTGTAGCAATTTGAACCCGGTCCATCTCCTGTCAGGGACAAGTCATATGCAAAAAATGTAGTTTGATCCAATTGGTAGTACTTACAGCCGTAATGGCAAAGACCTTTTAGTATCTTCGCAACTTTCTTATTAACTTGATTATGGCCGAACATTCACACCAGCTTGCTGCTATACTTTTTGCTGATATTGTTGGCTATACTGCCATGATGCAGGAAGATGAGGACATTGCTGTCGCCAATGTCAACCGCTTTCGTGAATCGGTTGAGCTGATCGCCGAAGAACTGACCGGTAAAGTTATTCAATACTATGGCGACGGATCCCTGCTTCTTTTTCAAAGTGCTACGGATGCAGCGGAGTTTGCCAAACTGCTCCAGGAAGACCTTCAAACCGAACCCCGGATACCGGTACGCATCGGCATACACATGGGCGATATCGTTATCCATAGCGGAAATGTTTTTGGTGATGTGGTCAATATTGCATCCCGCATCCAATCGCTGGCACCTGCCGGGGGTATTTACATTTCTGAAATGGTGTACCGGAACATTGCTAATAAAAAGGAACTGGAGTCCGTTTTTGTGAAAGAAGCAAAGTTGAAGAATGTAAAAGCCCCGGTTCGTATTTACGAGATCGTAACAGAAGGGAGCGGGACCTTTGTACAGGAGGCCGGCCATTTACCTGATGCTTCGCCTGTGGTGGCAAATGCCAACAGTATTGCAGTACTGCCTTTTGCTAACCTCAGTAATGACCCGGAACAGGAGTATTTCGGCGATGGGCTCACGGAAGACATCATCACACAACTTTCTAAAATAAAAGCTTACAAAGTTATTTCCCGCACTTCGGTGATGCAGTATAAGAGTACCACAAAGCTAATCAAAGAAATAGGCAAGGAGTTGGGGGTGTCACTTATACTGGAGGGTAGTGTACAGCGGCATAATGATAAGGTCCGAATCACCGCACAGCTTATAAATGCTGTTACGGATGAACATATCTGGGCAGAATCTTACGACCGTTCTATGAAGGATATCTTCAGCATTCAGCGGGAAGTGGCCCTGGCCATAGCGGCCGTTTTAAATACCGCACTATCAAAAAAAGAAACACAGCAGCTGGACTATCTGCCTACGGTTAACCTGCAGGCATACGATCATTATATGCGTGGCAAACTATTACTGGAAAGCAGAACTGCGGCCGATACTTTTCTGGCAAGGCAACATTTCCAGGAAGCGATCCACCTTGATAAATTATTTGCAGAAGCCTATTCCGGTCTTGCCAATACTTACCTGCTGTCCTCTTTCCGGGGATATGAGGACCCGGTAGAGATGCTCTGGCAGGCAAAAAAATACATTGACAGTGCGATAGGCCTGGATTCTTTCTCCGGTGAAACGCAGGCCTCATTAGGCTACTGGTATTTTCAAACATTTGACTGGCATGCGGCGGAGATCACTTACCGGCGGGCTATCAGCCTTAATGCCAATCAGTCCAATGTGTACCTGTGGCTGGCCATTTTACTACAGGCCAAAGGTGAAACGGACGAAGCGATGGAGGTATATGACAAAGGCACCGAAGTAAACCCCATGTGGTATTATTTAATGAAGAATAAAGTAATGGCCCTGGTGAGCATGAATAAGAAAGAGGAAGCTATTGCCCTTCAGCAAATATTGATTGATAAAGTGGCACAGGACAAAAGACTGCAGAAAAAAAGGTATGAGGAGATGTCACGCCTGTACTGGTTTTTTAACGAAAAAGAGAAGGCCATTGAAACCGCAACCCTTTCCGGCGATATGGCCCTGCTTCAATA
>JAEUVL010000412.1 GCA_016786965.1 Chitinophagaceae bacterium | reverse complement strand
CGGCAGGTCACCATCTGGTGCTGACCTACATCTGTTACTACAACCGCTTCGCCATTAGTTAGCTCATTCAACAGGTTGATCACCTCAGCCATAGAAAGGACTTCACTGGCCGGGTTCATTTCTGGTACTATACATATCTCTTTTTCTTTCGCTTCATACTCCTTGAACTTTCCAAGCCATTGCGGGTAAACTTTTTGTTCTGCTAACGCAGTCAGCATCGGCAATGTTTCTTTGCAGTCCCCCCAAACACCGATGGTTGTTTTTACATTTTTATCTATTTCGGAAGGATCAATGTCAAGATGAATGATCTTTGCCTGCTTGGCATATTTGTCTAATCTGCCGGTCACCCGATCATCAAACCGCATTCCTATTGCGATCAATACATCACATTCATTGGTCAGTACATTGGGTCCATAGTTACCATGCATACCCAGCATGCCGACAGCCAATGGATGATCTGTAGGTATTCCACTCATGCCCATAATGGTCCAGGCGGCTGGAATGCCGGTTTTTTCAATAAACTGTTTGAATTCTTTTTCCGCTTTACCCAGTATCACACCTTGGCCGAAGATCACAAAGGGCTTTTCAGCTTCATTGATCAGCCTGGCAGCCGCTTCCACATATTCTTTCCTAACGATTGGTTTAGGACGATAGCTTCTTATATGGTCGCATTTTTTATATCCCTCGTATTCGAATACTTGTAGTTGTGCATTCTTTGTGATATCGATCAGTACTGGTCCGGGTCTCCCGCTTCCTGCTATATAAAATGCTTTCGCCAGTACCGCCGGAATCTCCGAAGCATCTGTTACCTGGTAATTCCATTTGGTAACCGGTGTGGTAATATTTATCACATCAGTTTCCTGGAAAGCATCAGTACCAAGCAGGTGGGCATATACCTGGCCGGTAATACAAACAAGGGGAGTAGAATCGATCATGGCATCTGCTAAACCTGTAACAAGATTTGTTGCTCCGGGGCCGCTGGTGGCAAACACGATTCCGGTTCTGCCGCTTACTCGGGCATAGCCTTGTGCTGCATGTATCGCCCCCTGCTCATGACGTACAAGAATATGTTTCAGTTTTTCATTGTAATCATACAAAGCATCATAGATCGGCATGATAGCCCCGCCCGGATAGCCAAAGATGGTATCTACTCCTTCCGCAATAAATGCTTCCAGAACGGCTACAGAACCTGATACCGAAGTGATGGCCTCTGTTTCAGATATTGCTTGTTGCAGGTCTACTGTTTCTGTCATAAATATTTTATTAGCAGGTACAATTAATTATGATAGTTCACTTTTAACTCTAAACTCTTACTCATCCGTCACGCATCCTTGGTCTGCAGGCTTTACAGACATGGCATATTTATATAAAACTCCTTTTGTTGCCTTCAATGCCGGTTGCTTCCAGTTCTTTCTTCTTTCAGTTATAACTTCATTGCTTACTTTCAGGTTGATCGTGTTGTTTATGGCATCAATTTCAATTAGATCATTATCCTCTACCAATGCTATTAACCCACCATCAAATGCTTCCGGTGTGATGTGGCCTACTACAAATCCATGCGTGCCACCACTAAATCTTCCATCTGTAATTAAAGCCACTGATTTTCCTAAACCAGCCCCTATGATCGCACTGGTTGGTTTTAGCATCTCCGGCATCCCCGGAGCACCTTTTGGCCCTATGTAACGGATCACCACCACATCACCCGCCTGCACTTTTCCTGTTTGAATTCCTGCTATCAGGTCTTTTTCGCCATCAAATACTCTTGCT
>JAEUVL010000316.1 GCA_016786965.1 Chitinophagaceae bacterium | reverse complement strand
TTGGTATGCGCATTAAAAACATTCTCATCGGTGATAAGTACCGTTGCTTTCGGATCAGTTATGTTTTTAAGATGACTAATACCGGAGGCAAAGTGTATATCTGTTGAGGATGATGAAAATTTGAATGATTGTTTTTCCATTATATTTTATTTCTCGAAAAGACGCCAAGGGGCAACGGCGCAAAGAAATACATACTCTTTGCAAATGCCCATCCGTGTTATTGCAGTACAAGTGTGCGACGCAAGGAAGCCGATCAGGGAACTGAAGCTGGCATACTAAATATTAATCCGAAATAAAGAACTTTTGTTATGACAGTAAATAATCAAATCTAAGTTCCCCCTTTAGGGGACAGGGGTCTAACTGTCCAGCACCTTCTTCTGGTGATTGATACTTTCCATATGGATCGCATCAAGGTACCTGGTGATAAACTCTTTGCTTAATCCGATCTTCTCTCCTTTAGCACTGGCCCTTTCCAGTATCTCATTCCAGCGGCCGGTTTGCAGGATGGTGATATTGTTTTCTTTTTTATACTTACCTATCTGTTCTGCTATCTTCATCCGCTGACTTAATATCTGCATCATCTCATCATCCAGGTGGTTGATCTGCTGGCGCAATTTTTCAAGTGCTGCATGATACTCTTCTGAATTCACATCTTCCTTTCTCCAGATGATGGTGTCCAGCATTTCTTTCAACCGCTCCGGTGTCACTTGTTGCTTGGCATCGCTCCAGGCGTTGTCGGGGTCAATATGGCTTTCGATCATCAACCCGTCATAATCAAGATCGATGGCTTTTTGCATTACCTCCAGCAATATATCCCGGCGACCACAAATATGCGACGGGTCATTGATGAGCAGCATACCTGGATGTTTCAGTTTCATTTCAATCGCCATGTGCCACATAGGCGCATTGCGATACTCGGTATTACCGTACGAACTAAACCCCCTGTGTATCAATCCGATCTGTTTTACACCGGCCCTGGCTATTCTTTCTACAGCACCTGTCCACAATTCAAGGTCAGGATTGATTGGATTTTTTATCAGCACCGGCACATTCACTCCACGCAATGCATCCGCCACTTCCTGCACGCTGAAAGGATTAACCGTTGTTCTGGCACCGATCCACAACACATCCACATCAAACGTCAGTGCATCCTCCACTTGCTTGCCCGTGGCTACTTCTACGGTAGTTGGCAGCCCTGTTAGTTTCTTTGCCTGTTGCAACCAGGGCAGTCCTTTTGCACCCACTCCTTCAAACATGCCGGGTTTAGTCCGGGGTTTCCAGATGCCGGCCCGTAGCATATCTATTTTACCGGTAGCGGCAAGCCGTTGGGCAGTGGCTAATACCTGTTCTTCTGTTTCTGCACTGCAGGGTCCGCTGATGATAAGCGGACGCTTGCTCCATGCTGACTGAGCTGCTTCACTTGTTGTTTGTTCTGACGTTTGCATTTGTACAAATTTAATTTATTTAGTCATCGTTCTGCACTTTACCGGGCTTTTCCTTGAGCCTTATCTGTTCGATATTCAGTAAGTTTTACTTTATTATTCTCTTTATCTTATTCGCATCACCAATCAACCGCAGCAAGTATTCATTATCCTCCTTTTCAATACTTTCTTTAAAACGTTCCAGTTGCGCAATATGCTCTTTCAATACATCCAGCACATTCTCCTTATTCTGCATAAAGATCGGCACCCACATGGCCGGATTGCTTTTCGCCAACCGTACAGTGCTTTCAAAACCAGCAGAAGCCAACTCAAATATGGCATTGTCTTCCTTTTCTTTCTCCAACACGGTATTGGCCAGTGCAAAAGAAGTGATATGTGAAATATGACTTACATAGGCCGCATGCAGATCATGAGACTTCGCTTCCATTTCCAGCAGGTGCATTCCTATCTTTTTATACATTCCTTTCACCCAGTCCAGCGCATCGGCATCGCTTTCTTCTGCATTACAAATGATCACCGCCTTGTTCTCATAGGCGCCACGCACCGCCGCCTGCGGACCGCT
>JAEUVL010001046.1 GCA_016786965.1 Chitinophagaceae bacterium | reverse complement strand
TGAAAATTATATTTAGTTACCTTCGCCGCCATCATAAAAAAAACAGCATGCGACAAGACGAATTACTGGCCGGACGAAGTGGTAATAAATGTGAACTATGTGAAGCAACCGAAGGCCTGAAAATATATGAAGTGCCACCGGCCACCGGTAATATGGATGATGCCATACTCATTTGCCCCAAATGCCTGGCACAAATAGAAAAGAAAGAAGAGCTGGACAGCACTCACTGGCAATGCCTTACCACCAGTATGTGGAGTGAAGTACCCGCTGTGCAGGTAATGGCCTGGCGCATGCTGAACCGGTTGCGCCACGAGAGCTGGGCGGCTGAAAGCATTGATATGATGTACCTTGATGAAGAAAAACTGGCCTGGGCCAAAGCCAGTGGCGATCATGAAAATGATAGTTCTGTTGACCTGCACAAAGATTGCTATGGCGCCATCCTGCAAAGCGGCGATAATGTAGTGCTCACTAAATCACTCGATGTAAAAGGCTCCACCGTAAATGCTAAAGTAGGCACCGTGGTAAGAAATATCCGCCTGGTAGCTGGTAATACGGAACAAATAGAAGGAAGAATAGAAGGCCAGCAAATAGTGATACTTACTAAGTACCTCCGTAAGCAAGGATGACCTGATCGGGAATGCCTGCGTGTCGATTTATGTTTTTATCTTTCTCTGCTGTTGGGAAACAGGTGACAAAAAGTAATACCCAATAGACATTTAAAATACATTATGCAATTAATTATCCAGTTTACGCTGCGAAGCGGCGTAAAAGATCCGTATTCATCCGTCCAACCCGTATTATCCGTGTGCCTGTATTTTGTCATTTCGTTATTAATGTGCTACTGATCTAAAACAGATCCTTGCCAATAGGTTACTTTTAATGTCTATTTGGTATAATTTTCTTACTGGCCCGTCAACTTCAAACAGCAGTATAGCAACATGAGCCATATTTTGGATAATATGATCTGGAACGCCATCATTACCGGCAACAGCGATATTGCGATCGCTGATGGCGATGTGGGTTTATACCAACCGGATATTGCACCCTTTGCGGGGCTAAAAGAACTGAACGGGAAAAGCCTTGATACACTTTCTGCACTTGTACCAGTGGGTAACAGGGTGGCTATTGCTTATCCTGACACACTTTCACTGGATGCTGATAAATGGACAACGCTGCAGCAAATGGATGTTACACAAATGGTATATGAAGAACCGGTTGCCACATTCACCACGGCTGCCAGTTCACTCATCGTGCCGCTGGGCGGGGAGCATATTCCGGCGATGCTGGAACTGACGGCTCTTACAAAGCCTGGTCCTTTTTTACCCCGCACTATTTTATTTGGTAACTACTTTGGCATTTTTGTGAATGGGAAGCTGGCGGCCATGGCGGGGCAGCGTATGCACCCC
>JAEUVL010000210.1 GCA_016786965.1 Chitinophagaceae bacterium | reverse complement strand
CAAAGAATCAAAGAAGGCTTTCTTCACCCGGATATATTCATCAAATGTTTTATGATAATCCAGGTGATCATGTGTGATGTTG
This sequence comes from Chitinophagaceae bacterium, assembly GCA_016786965.1. Lineage (GTDB taxonomy): Bacteria > Bacteroidota > Bacteroidia > Chitinophagales > Chitinophagaceae > JJ008. The sequence continues at coordinate 953 of JAEUVL010000210.1, read as the reverse complement.
CTGAAAATGCCGCCCGCATATTGCAAACCTGTTACCCGATGCTGATGTACCGCATGTGAACTTGTTTCCATGAACACATGAGTACAGCCGGCTTTCACCATCTGACTCAGCAATTGGTTAAGACTAACAGCATCTGGTGTGGTATGCGTTGCCGGCACTATTGTCGCACCTATCTGGTTTTCAACGGTGCTGAGCAATCCGCATGTATATCCCAATCTTGTAAAGAGCTTATATAATAAAGTTGCTATTGTTGTTTTCCCGTTCGTGCCTGTCACTCCCACCAGTTTTACTTTCTCTGATGGCTTGCCGAAAAAGTTGTGTGCCATATATCCTGCCGCTGCTGCACTATTCTCTGCCTGCACATATACCACTCCTTCATTCATCACAGCAGGAGCATTTTCATACACAATCGCCACGGCTCCATTTTCAATCGCTTTCTCAATGAACTGATGACCATCTGCCGCTGCTCCCTTTACTGCCACAAATGCTGCTCCGGGCTTTATCTTGCGTGAGTCAATCTGTACATCATTCACCCCGATTGCCGTACTTCCTGCTACAGACCTTATCGCCACTTTATATAATACATCCTGCAATAACACAATACCTTAAACTTTTAAACTTTACTCCTATCAGGTCAATTCCAGTATTACCGTTATCCCTTTTGCCAGTTTTGTGCCCGGTGCAACAGACTGCATTGTCACTTTCCCCTTTCCCCTTATTGCTACTTTCAGTCCCATATTCTCCAGCAGGTAGATGGCATCTTTCAAACCCATTCCTCTTACGTTGGGCATTACCTGTTCCCGCACTGCTGCTGTTCTCATCACCGGCTGATAATTATTTGCATATACACTGGCCCATGTATTCTGACCTGCTGAATCACGGTAAGAGACATTCATTGTTTTGAATACATTTTTTATATCAGCAGTATTTCCTGCATAGAAAAACCCGGTACT
>JAEUVL010000191.1 GCA_016786965.1 Chitinophagaceae bacterium | reverse complement strand
TGACAGCTACAGGTTGCCAGTCTCAAATAAATAATGCCAAAACAGAAATGGTAAAAATTTATGGCAATTGCGGAATGTGTGAAACCACCATTGAAAAAGCAGGCACTAAAAAGAAATTTTCAAAAGCAGATTGGGACAAAGAAACAAAGATGGCGTCTATTACTTACGACAGTAAAAAAACAACATTAGATGCTATTTTAAAAGACATAGCACTTGCAGGGTATGACAATCAGAGTTTTCTTGCCCCGGATGCAGCGTATAATAAATTACCAGGCTGCTGCAAATACGACAGAGAGAAAAAGCAGGTAGCCATTGTAACACAGCCGGTAAAGGACACGACAACTCCTAAACAAAATCATGGCACCCACCAGCATGAAGGCATGAACAATGCAGCACAGGAAACAAACCAGTTATCGGCAGTTTTTGAAAACTACTTTTTATTGAAAGACGCATTGGTGAAAACTGATGGCAATACAGCATCTGCAAAAGCAAAAGAGTTGGAAACGGCTATCAATGCAGTAAAAATGGACAAGCTGCCAATGACTGTGCACACCGTTTGGATGAAAGTATTAAACAGCCTGAAAGAAGATGCAGGACATATATACGGGACAAAAGACATTTCACTTCAGAGAGATCATTTTATGGGCCTTTCAAAAAATATGTATGAGCTGGTAAAAGTTGCTAAACCCGCAGAAACAGTTTATTACCAGTTTTGCCCGATGGCAAATGATGGCAAAGGAGCAAACTGGCTAAGTAAGGAGAGCGGAGTAAAGAATCCTTACTACGGCTCTCAAATGCTTACTTGCGGTAAAACAGTTGAAACGATAAAGCAATAAAAACAAAGGGCATGAATGCAAAAAAAGTCATGCCCTTATTAACCTTACATAAATGAAATTTTTGAAATGGCTATACAGAAAACTATTTGCCAAAAATTGTTGCCGTTAGCGATTCTATTTACACTACTCACACCTGATCTGTTTGCCCAAAAAGTTGTTCGGTATGACTTGTATGTAAAGGACACTATTGTAAATTTTACGGGAAAAGAAAAACGGGCAATTTCAGTGAATGGGCAAATACCAATGCCAACCCTAACATTCACGGAAGGCGATACAGCAGAAATTCATGTGCACAATGAAATGAATGAAGCAACATCTTTGCATTGGCACGGATTGCTATTGCCAAATAAAGAAGATGGCGTGCCTAATCTTACTCAAATGCCGATAAAGCCGCATACGACACATATTTACAGGTTTCCCATTATACAGAATGGCACACACTGGTATCATAGCCATTCAGGATTGCAGGAACAAATTGGTATGTACGGGAATTTTGTGATGCTGAAAAGACCAACCGACCCCCATTTTAGAAAAGGTATTGATGATCTACCAACTGTACCTATTGTATTAAGTGAGTGGACAGATTACAAGCCGGAAAATGTGCATCGCATGTTGCACAATGCAACCGATTGGTTCGCCATCAAAAAAAATGCCACGCAAAGCTATGGTGAAGCGATAAAAGCCGGGCATTTTAGAACTAAACTAAAAAACGAATGGAAACGAATGCTGGCAATGGATGTAAGCGATGTGTATTATGATAAGATCTTAATGAATGGTAATCCAAGTGCTGATATTAAAAGCATTGGAGGAAAGGAATTGAAGGGCGGCGATAAGGTCAGGCTTCGCATTTCAAACGGCGGGGCATCCTCCTACTTTTGGCTTACTTATGCTGGCGGGAAAATAACAGTTGTTGCCAACGATGGCAACGATGTAGAGCCTGTTGAAGTGGACAGATTAATTATTGCAGTATCTGAAACTTACGACATAGTAGTGACCATTCCTGCAGAAAATACAGCCTTTGAATTTTTAGCAACTACCGAAGACCGCACCAACTCTGCATCCTGCTATATCGGCAATGGCATCAAACAGCTTGTATCTCCTCAACCAAGGCTGAAATATTTTGAAGGGATGAAGATGATGAACGACATGATGAAAATGAATGGCGATTTAGACGATATGGGAATGAACATGAGCCTGAACCAAATGGATATGAATGTGGTCATGTATCCTGAAATAACGGGCGATTCAAAGTCAAAGCAGGATGACAAAGACCCAAACAGATACAATGCTAACGCACTTGCAGATATCGTTACGCTCAATTATGCAATGCTAAGGTCTCCAAACAATACGGCCCTTCCAAAAGAAGCTCCCGTAAAAGAATTGAAGTTTGAACTTACCGGAAATATGAACCGGTATGTTTGGAGTTTAGACAACAAAGTTGTTTCAGAAGCAGATAAAATCCTTATCAAAAAAGGCGAAAATGTTCGTATCATTATATACAACGGCTCCATGATGCGGCATCCCATGCACTTGCATGGGCATGACTTTCGTTTACTGAACGGGCAAGGCGACAATGCACCACTTAAAAACATTGTGGACATTATGCCAATGGAAACCGACACTTTAGAATTTAACGCCAATGCAGAAGGCGATTGGTTTTTTCACTGTCATATTTTGTACCACATGATGAGTGGCATGGGCAGAGTGTTTACTTATGAAAATCAAGCGGCAAATCCATTAATACCAAATCCTAAACTGGCACAACGCAAACTATTTGCAGACGATAGAAAAATGCACTTTATGTTTCAAAATGATGTTGCAACAAATGGCAATGACGGTGAAATGATGTTGCAAAATACACGCTGGAGCATCGGCAGCGAATGGCGTTTGGGCTATCACAATATGCATGGTTATGAAACCGAAACACATATTGGGAGATACTTAGGAAAAATGCAATGGCTGATGCCTTTTGTTGGGTTTGACTGGCGGTATAGAAAAATGGGCATTGATGAACAAGAGAAAAATCTGTTTGGACAGACAAACACAAAAGACAACCGAGCTGTATTAAGTGTTGGTGTAAACTATACTTTACCCATGCTGGTTCGTTTCCAGACCGAGATTTACACTGATGGCATAGTACGTTTGCAATTAATGAGGGAAGACATTCCTGTAACAAAGCGCCTTCGGTTTGCATTTATGGTTAACACCGACAAAGAATATATGGCGGGACTGAGTTATATTTTCAACCGCACCTTTTCAATGCGGACACATTATGACAGCGACATGGGTTTTGGTGCCGGTTTGACATTCTCCTATTAGCCAGTGCTGCCTTGTATGCGCTTTAAAATTTTGTATTCACTTATTGATTCTTTGCTGAGACAATTCAGTATGAAATGTTTACAACTGGTACTGACTGTTTTATATGTTCCGGCAAAAGCTATAGGGAAGTAGTTACAAATAGTTATGGTAAAGTAGTTGCAGAAATAATAAAGGAGAAAAAACCGAAAAGAACATATACTAAGGCTAAAATTACGTCGGCTTTTCCCGGCGGAGATTCCGCCAGGGTGAAATGGCTTGAGGAGACACTAAACCAGTCCATTTCATTTTGTAACGGTGCCAAAAGAGGGAAATATCTTGCTTCCGCCGGCTTTATTCTAACTAAAGAATTAAACGGCCCTTTTTGGTGTTGCGTGCCGGCCAGTGTGTATGCAAGGACACCAACAACGGTGTAAACTCAGAACTTTAGAATAATTTCTCCGTTACACCCAACCTTCTATCTTCGCATATCCCCATTCACAGTTCCGGATAAGATATAATTACAGGCACAGGAAATACTTCGCTTTTCGAATTCGTAGAAAAATCAAGACAGGCAGAAGTATGGCACTGTGAACGTAGCGGAAACGGTGTATTTTAAAGCTCTTACACAGATGTTAGTGTCCTGCAAACTACCTTTTTTTTTCACCCTTTTTTATTACATTAGAACTGAAATTATAGCTATGAAACTCTTAAAACTTACTATTGCACTTAGTTTGCTTGCCCAGCAGGTAACCGGGCAGTCCTTCTCCGCTACGGCATCACCAGCGGTTTCAGTGGAAAAAGGCACCACGTACATGAACCTCCTGCATACTGAAGGGGGAGATGTGTATAGCCTGAAACACCTGAACAATATCAAAAAGTCTGGCATCACGTACAGTATTTGTAAGTTCAATGCCTCCATGACACCAGTGTATGAAACCAGCCTTAACAAGCTGATCGGCGACCGGTTTTTTGAAGGCGTTCATTCATTGAAAGGAAGGATATACCTGTTTACATCTGACTACAGGGAAAAGAAAAAGAAATATGTACTGTTCGGCATTGAACTGGATAAAGCAACGGGTAACCCGGTCGGGACTGAAAAAACCGTCCAGGAATATGAACGCCACACCAACTGGGACGAATACACACTCCGGATATTGCCGGATGCCGATTCTTCCCGTTTCATCATTACAGGTGTGAACGACAACAAGGAGGATGATATCTTCTATGTAACAGTAACTGATCCAGACCTCAACACCCAGGCCTTTGTAAAGGCAGACCCCCGCATACCGGAAACGCAGCACTACAAACTGCAGGATGTGCTGGTGGAAAGCAACAACAATGTAACGCTGGCCGGCCAGCATTTTGATATCGTCCGCAATGCGAAAGGTGTAACCTGGCAACCGAAAGGATATCACCTGTTCCGCTTCGATAGCAAAGGAAAAAAGATCAATGATACCTATTTTAAGATCGAGAATAAATTTCCGGCTGAAATCAAGCTGTATAAAATCAACCAGTCACTCGTACTGGCAGGCACTTTTTACGAAGACGAGGCCAAACCAGCCATTAAAGGTTGTTTCCTGGCCCGGCTGAATCCGGAAAACCTTTCGACTGCGGCCATCTCCTTCCAGGCCTTTACAGCAGACCAATTATTTAACCGGGACCTGGATGCCAGTTTTGCGGGATTGGGTTCATTCTATTTCCATCATGTGGTGTACCATCCGGGTTTACAAAAATTTTACTTCTTTGCAGAGAATTTTCACGTAGGGCTGACAGCGGATACTTATTTCTACCAGTTAGTTACTTATGGCGGCGAAGGTGGTGTAAGCCGGAAAACGGATTCGTGGAAAAATGCCGATACCTACACCTACCATTGCGGGGATATACTGGTAATGGAAGCCAATGCCAGCGACCTGCAGGTAAACCGTCATTACCTGGTGCCGAAAAGACAATTGGAGAGGCTGACAGAGAATTTAGAAACAGGTTACCCGGGCATACGTGATGCGGCCTGGAACAAACAACCTAATGAATACCTTTTTCCCCTTACGGCGGCACCTTTATATTCTTCCTACGGACTTCATTGGGTGAATGACAAGATCTACCTGCTGTATAATGAACAGCCCCGTAAAAAGGAAAGCGCCCAGGACAAAGATTTTGTACTGGCCTTCAAAAACACCCCGCTTACGGCAGCAGTGCTTGACCTTAAAAGCGGTACCGTTACGAATCTGAAACTGAAAGATAATGAGCCGGCGATGGTGTACATGCCACGTTTCATCTTGTCGGGAGTTAATAAGATTTATGTACCATCGCTTCAGATTTCCCCTAAGGTGGATTGTAATTTCAAACTCACTTGTTTTAAACAGGTGCCCTAACCGGTAAGGCGGGAAGTGTACTTGCAGGTAGCGTTATGAAGTGATTACAAAAGATTACACGAACCACGACAGATAAAATTGGTTAATAGATTTATTCGTAAAGCATTTATCAATTCCCGCATGTATATCCGCTCACTATACTAGTGACAGTGATGTTTGCCTTTGTTATAATCATGACCAGTTCATGGGCCGTCAGGCCAGTTATGAAAGAGGCAAAGGTTGTTTCCGATTCAACTGCGGATGCCCTGGTAAGGTATGACAACTATGTTTTTGAAAGGGAAAGGGTTTGATAATTGTCAGGTATAAAGATTTGGAGGAGTTTATAATTTTAGGCAACCAATCCGGAGAAAAGATTGCGAACCTTATTCTGGCACAGTAAATTTCCACCGAACATCAACCCCAATATCCACACCTAAAACTGATCTTACTCTTCCTCAGATCATCTCGCTTTGCAGCAGCGGGTTTTTTACTTCCAGCTTTTTCTCTGCGTAGGCTTTGGCGGCTTTTACAAAACTTACAAAAATGGGTTGCGGGTTCTCTACCGTGCTTTTCAGTTCGGGGTGATATTGCACACCGATAAAAAAGGGATGGTTGGCCAGTTCAATGATCTCTACCAGTCCAGTGCCGGGGTTCTTGCCGCTGGCGATCATGCCGGCATTTTCAAATGCATCCAGGTATTTGTTATTGAACTCCCAGCGGTGGCGGTGGCGTTCGGTAATGGTGGTTTGTCCATATATCCTGGCGGCCAGTGAGCCTTCTTTTATCTCGCAGGGATAGGAACCCAGGCGCATGGTGCCTCCTTTGGCGGTCACTTTTTTCTGTTCTTCCATCAGGTCTATCACCGGTTCGGTGGTATCGGGGTTCATCTCCGTGGAGTGAGCTTCGGGTAAGCCCAGTACGTTGCGGGCAAACTCGATGGCGGCCATCTGCATACCCAAACAAATGCCGAAGAATGGCAGGCCATTTTCCCGGGCATATTTTACGGCTACTATTTTCCCTTCTACCCCGCGGTGCCCAAAACCGGGCGCCACCAGCAGGCCATCGAGACCGGTCAGTTTTTCTGACACATTATCTTCGGTGATGAACTCGCTGTGCACATTCACGATCTCTACTTTACATTCGTTCATGGCCCCGGCATGTATAAAGGATTCGAGGATGGATTTGTAAGCATCCTGCAGTTCGATGTACTTGCCTATCAATCCAATATTCACTTTGCCTTTGGGGTATTTTAGTTTATCGAGGAATCCTTTCCATTTTGTAAGGTCTGGTTCCCTGGTACCGGTGATCTTCATTTTCTTCATCACTATCACATCCAATCCTTCGACCATCATGGTGATGGGCACTTCATAAATGGTGGG
>JAEUVL010000121.1 GCA_016786965.1 Chitinophagaceae bacterium | reverse complement strand
TCAAGGAACCAGGTATATGGATTGACAGTAGCCACCACCAGCGCCACCGCAGATATAAGAGGTATCAGCTTTACCAGCGGATTGGCCAGTGTACAAAACAATATGATCGCAATAGGAGAAGGTGTTACAAACGGAAATACGATCCACGGATTGTATGAACTGATAAGCACCACCGGAAGCAGCGTTTATTTCAACAGCGTATATATCGGCGGATCAGGTGTGGGCACACAAACCGGTAATACATATGCTTTCCGCAGTGATCAAACGACAAACACACGTACTTTCCAGAATAATATCTTTATGAATGCCCGCAGCAATGCGACCACCGGCGGTAAACATTATGCAGTAAGAGTGGCCGGAACCACTCCAAACCCTGCTGGTTTGAACCTGAACAACAACGATTATTTTGTATCAGGTACTGGTGGTGTATTTGGATTCTTTAATTCCGCAGATGTAGCATCATTGGCTGCATGGCAAACAGCCGTTGGACAGGATGCACTGAGCTTAAATGTTGATCCTCTTTATATAGCTCCAACTGCATCTACTCCTGATCTGCATATTACCAGCGGTACCACCACATTGGAATCTGCCGCAGCAGCGGTTGCCGGTATCACTGTTGACTTTGATAACCAAACAAGACCGGGTGCACCAAGCGGATCTAACAGTGGTGCAGGACCGGATATAGGTGCCGATGAATTTGACGGCATCAATCCTAACCTCTGTACAGGCACACCTGCACAGGGAGGTACTGCCTCTGCATCAAGCCCCGTTGTTTGCGCAGGCGGCAATATCACCTTTACATTGAACGCTCCGTTCACTACCGGCCCTGGTATCAGCTACCAGTGGCAAACATCACCGGCAGGTGCAGGCACCTGGTCGAATGTGGTGGGAGCGGTATCAACAGTTGCTTCATTCCCGATCAGTGGTAATACAGATGTGAGATGTTTGGTGATCTGCGTTCCGAGCGGATTAAATACTCCATCGACCACCGTTACAGTGAATGGCGTGAACTGCCAGTTCAATGTGACAAGAACAACAGGTATAACTTATACGTCAATAGCCGGTACCGGTACCAGTATGAGTGGCTGGAGAAATACAGCGACCAATACGGATGATAACCTGAGTACCTCACAGCCTATTGGCTTTGCCTTCCCGTACAAAGGAGCAGTGTACAATAATTTCTCTGTATCTACCAACGGCTACCTCACATTCAATGTAGGTACAGCCGCCACCGGTAGCGGATCAGGTGCATATGGATGGAGCAATGGTGTGTTTACCAGTACCACCGGTACACTGAATGCACTGGCACCATTCTATGATGACCTGGTATGCCAGGGCAACCCGGGCACAGCCGCCGGACTGGCCAATGGAATAAAATATGAACTCAGCGGCACACCGGGCAACCAGGTGCTGACCGTAGAATGGATAGGTATGGAGACCTTCAATAATGCAGGGCCCAACCTTAACTTCCAGGTAAAACTATATGAGGCCAACGGACAGATCGATTATAACTATGGCACTTTTGAAGGATTTAACGGTACGTCCGACTTTGGATATTCTTATTCACTGGGTGTGAACGCTGCAGTTATTACTGCCACACCAACAGTGGCGGAACTGCAGACACAGCAAGTAGAGAACGTTCAGAACTTCCTGAACACCGCCAACAATGCACTCGGCAGAATGCCGGAATGTAATACCCGGTACACCTTTATTCCCGGCACCTATGGTGGTGCAGGAGCAGGCCCGGGTGTTCCGGCCAATGATGAACCAACTGCTGCGCAAACACTGCCTGTCAATGCATCACCCTGCACCAGCTTATGCGGTACGTTCTATACTTCTTCACAGGCAACGGCTTCTGCTGGCATTACCGTGTGTAGTGCAGGCACACCGGGCACTCCTGATGATGATGTATGGTTCAGCTTCACCGCTACCACTTCCCAGCAGAATATTACGGTACGTGGTGGCAGTGGTTACAACCCTGTGGTACAATTATTCAGCGACCAGGGTATCACTTCCATTGCTTGTGTGAATGCAACAGGTGCAGGATTAACAGAAGTGATCAATGCTACCGGCCTTACGCCAAGCAGTGTTTACTATGTAAGAGTATATCATGCAGGCACAGGTGCCAGCCAGGCCCCTGCCTTGGGAACCACCACTGCTGCGGCAGGTATGCCTGATTTCTCTATCTGTATAAATGAAGTAGTGCCACCACCTGCTAATGATGATCCTTGTGGTGCAGTACCATTGACAGTGAACAGTACCTGCACTCCTTACAGTGATAACAACCTGCCAAGCAATACGTCTTTCCTTACGGCCACTAACACTACGGTATTTGGAGTGATCACTCCAACCTGTACAGGTGCGGGCACAGTGAACGATGTATGGTTCAGCTTTGTGGCACCGGCCAGCGGTACCGCTAATATTGATGTGGTGCCTGTATCCGGAGTAAACCCTGCCATACAGTTATATTCTTCCACCGGTACCTGTCCTTCCACACTGGTGTTAACACCAACAGGTTGTGTGAATGGCGGCGGTACAGGTGTAACAGAACAAACAATCGCCTCATCCCTTACACCGGGTGATACATATTATATCAGGGTGTACCAGCATCCAAGTGGTATCGGCGGAGCGCCGGTAAGCAACAGTCAGTTCAGCATTTGTGTGTACGCACCGTTGCCATCCTGCCCTGCTACCTTTACACCTGCCAATGCATCCAATGCCTGTCAGTCAGGTAATGCCACTACATTGACCTGGACAGCAGGTGCCAATGCCACCGGCTATGATGTGTATTTCGATCCGGGTGCAGGCCCTGCCACTACACTGGCATCTTCTAACCAGGCCGGTCTTACTTATAATGCAGGCATACTGACACCAGGGGTATATTCATGGAGAATAGAACCAAGGAATGCTAACGGTGTAACCGTGTGCAGCAACCTCACCTTTACTGTGGTAGCTCCGCCATCTATTAATATTACACCAGCAGGCCCGATCAATCTTTGTGCACCTTCCGGTTCACAACTCCTTTCACTGGGAAGCACCAGCGCCGCATCACCCACTTACCAGTGGAGAAATGGCGGAGTGCCTATTGCAGGACAAACAGGAACCACTTATACAGCCACCGCCACAGGTCTTTATGCATTGACCGTGACAGATGGTGTAACAGGTTGTTCCACCACCTCGAATGCAGTGGTAGTTACATTGAATCCACAGCCAACAGTGAGCATCTCACCTGCGGCAGCCACCACTTGTCCGGGTGTAGGAGTAGCCTTAACAGCTACAGCCACTGCAGGCAGCTTCGCTAATATCAAGATAACTGAGGTCACCCTGTTCAGAACAGGTACAGGACAGACCAGCCCTTACCCAGCATACATCACCGGAGCTGACCTGGTGGAGATCAGCAATATCTCAGCTACTCCAGTAGATGTAAGCGGATTGACCTTTGCAGATTATGCCAGCAACAGCAGCACGGCATCACATCCGTTTACCATCCCTGCATCCACTATTATTCCGGGCAACGGGGTACTGGTATTGAACCTGGGTACCGGAACAGACGATGCGCCGAACCGTTATTTCAATACAGGAGGCACCAATGATACATGGTTCTCCGGAGATTTGGTCGGCATGGTACTCAAGTCAGGTTCTACCGTAATAGATGCAGTAGGATTGAATTCAGGATATGTGTTTAATGCAGGTACAGGAGTTAGTGCGGGCGACTGGTCCGGTTTTGCACCAAGTGCATCTACCATCGCAGGTACTATCAGATCTGCCGCCACCGATGGCAACACCGGAGCAGACTGGGTACAGTCAGATGGCCCGCCTGATCAAACGATCGGTACGTACAATGGTGGTTATACACCAACGCCGACCACTGTTACCTACCTGTGGACACCAGCTACCGGATTATTCACCGATGCATTGCTCACGATCCCTTATACCAACCAGGATATTGCAACAGTGTATGCCGCTCCGGCTGCTACCACTCCTTACAATGTACTGGTAACAAGCGCCGCAGGATGTTTCAACAATGCGAACGTTACTGTAACCGTGCTGCCAGCCAACACGCTGGAGTGGACAGGGGCCGTGAATACCGACTGGAACAATGCCGGTAACTGGACCTGTGGTACAATACCCACCACTACCTCCAATGTGATCGTGAAGACCGGTGTGCCTAACTACCCGGTAGTGAACCTGAACGTGGAGATAAGAAGCCTCACCATCACAACGGGTGCAACGGTGACCGTTGCCACCGGATTTGATCTGAAGCTAAATGGAAACTAACCCTGATTGAATAAACCCGAAAAAAGGCTGCCGTGAAATACCGGCAGCCAATTTTTGACATGCAATTTTTAGCCAATGCTGTGCACAGTAACAAAAAAGGCAGACCTTAAAATTCTTACCTGCAAAGGAATGGTGCTGGTGGATGTAAGTTCTATCATCCGTATAGAAGCCATCAGCAATTACAGCAAGATATTTTTCACCAATGGTAAAACGCTGGTGGTGGCCAAAGTGCTCCGCTGGTTTGAAGAGATACTCGAAGACAAACGTTTTTTGCGGATACACCGCACCCATATCGTGAACCGGTCCTTCATCAGGGATTATGCGAATGGTACGGTGCGTTCCGCCAGTGGGGGAACGGTGTATTTATCCAATGGAGAATGTATAGATGTATCAAAAAGAAAGAAGCCGCTGTTCCTGAAAAGCTGGTACCAGCCTGCTGCCTGATAAGATATAAAATATTGAATGTAAAAACCAACCAGCCTGCTCATGTATTTGGGCGGGCTTTTTTTATGTGCGGCGGTGCAGGAGGTACACCTGATTAATTGCAATTAATAAAGAAAGGAGGAAATACAAGCACACGGATGACGCGGATTTGATGGATGTCCACGGATTATTTTGATAGATCAATTTGCTGGATTACTGCGAAGCAAAAAAATCCGTGTTTATCTGTTTAATCTGTGTCATCCGTGTTCCATTGTATTTCATCCGTGTGCAAACTGTATTTCACAGTATTTTACTCATTATCATTTCGTTACAAATGCCGCTTCTGCTG
>JAEUVL010000071.1 GCA_016786965.1 Chitinophagaceae bacterium | reverse complement strand
ATTTCCTTCATGGTTACGAATTGGAAAATACCTGCCTCTTTATAAATGGTCGCCAACAGGAGTTTCTAAAAAAATGATGTTGCGCAATACGTGGATACTGGGTGGCATAAAGCCGGAGCATAAAAAACTCTTGCACCAGATAATCCGGGAATCGGATATGCAGTTTTCCCGCTGGGCTATCGGCGCTATTCTTCGCTGGAAAAATGCAGTGGTCCCCAAAAACATCATTCATATTCATGGCACCGCTGATAAACTGCTACCCTGCCGTTTAGTAAAAGCCGATCACCTGGTGAAAGGCGGCACCCATGTATTGACAATGGACCAGCATGAAGAATGCTCCGCCCTGCTCCACCAGTTGATCCCATGAAAAACTTTTGGGGTTACAGCCCTTTGAGAGCCTTCCACATGGCATCGGCCAGAAACTGGTTGCCTTTCTCGTTCATGTGCACCCTGTCGTAGGTAAGAATATTCTTTTCTTCGTTCTTTGGGTTATGATCTTTGAGGTAGTCGATAAACATTTTGCGCAGGTCAACCAGCGGAAGAGTATTTTTCTTCGCCAGGTCCCTGATAATATTACTATACCGGTTCAGGTCACCATCCAACGGGTTGCTCATATCATTCTTCTCTCCTACTACGGCCGGTGTGCAGAGAACCGGTTTTATGCCTTTCGCTTTTAATTTATTAATGATGGCCTGGTAAAACTTTTCAAACTTATCTGCATCGGTGCCGGTGCCAAGCAACGTTTTGTGCCATACATCGTTCACTCCCACGTATATCACCACTACATCGGGACTTTTACTGAGCACATCATCTTCCATGCGCAGGTAGAGGTCATATACTTTATTGGCGCTGATACCTGAACCGATCAGTTCATATTCCCCGTCTTTCTTCTCGGCTTTCAGCATACTGTCCATCTTTATGATATAGCCGGTGTACTTATCTTTCTTTACTCCCAGTTCAGTTATAGAATCGCCAAAGAAGATCACTTTGGTTTTTTTCTGGGGAACAAAGGCACAACCCAAAATGATAACAGCCAGCACTCCGATTATTTTTTTCATACTGTAATTTTTTAGCTAAAAGAAAAAAGCATCTTCTTCCAGATGCTTTAAAATTATATAAAGAATGTTCTGTGGCAAAACTTATCAACCTCTTAACGTTTCAACCAGTCAATTCATCACTCAATATCCACCTGTTTTTTTATTACTGAGCCATCGCTGGCCTCCGGCAGGTATTTGCGTTCCTTGATCAGGTATCCATTCCCTTTTTCGCAGAAATGTACTTTCAGGTTTTCTATGCTGATGGGGTTGCCATCGGGGATATCGGCTATATTGGAATGCAATATATCATGCCCGTCGATAATGACCACCAGCCCGCTGCCAATAGCTTCCATTTTATTACCGTCGGTGATCAGCATCCCGGTATCTTCTCCCAGCCCGATGCCAATACAGCCGGGGTTGGCTGCTACGGCTTGTGCCAGCCGGCCAAAGCGGCCCCTTTTCTCAAAATGGGAATCCACGATCACTGAATTCAAAAAGCCGAGGCCGGTGGTGATCTTCACTTCTCCTTTCAGGTGGGCCCTGGCCGCATTGCCTTCATAGATCATCGTATTGCTCATGGCCATGGCGCCTGCACTGGTACCGGCGATCAGGAAATTTTCTTCTTTATACCTTCTTTTTAAAATGCTGAGAAATTCTGTGCCGCCATCCGTGGCACTCAGCCGAAGCTGGTTGCCACCGCTAAACATCACCGCATCACATTCCCGTATGCGCTGAATATACTCTTCATTCATCGCATCCTGGCGGGTGCGGATATGCAGCAGGCCGATATTGGTACAGCCGATCTTTCCGAATGCATTCAGGTAATTTTCTCCCACTTCGTAAGGGATCATAGAAGCCGTAGTGATCACTTCTATCCGGGCAGTGGTGCCACCGGCTTCTTCCACCACCCGGCGGAGGATGCCCAGTTCAAAAAAGTTGAGGTTATTGCGGTGAAGTCCGTCTGTTTCCAGTTCCGTTCCTTTGTGTTCGGCCCCTCCTATCGCAATCAGTTTTCCTTTCGGACTACTCATTCATCGGGATTTGATTAAGAACAAATGTAACAGAAAAATAATGGAGTGGGGAATGTGAAAATATGCAAATGTGGAAATGTGGAAATGTAGTGC
>JAEUVL010000070.1 GCA_016786965.1 Chitinophagaceae bacterium | reverse complement strand
TCTTCAAAACCCTTTCGTAACCTACACCACGGCCGGCAACTTTACCATAACCCTGCGGGTTACTAATGATAAAGGCTGTACCCGGACAATAAGCTTACCTAATTATATTGCTGTAACACCGGGTGTTACTTCCACTTTCACGAATACCCTTCCAACTGTTTGTAACCCGCCCGCTACGATCAGTTTTACTAATAACTCCTCAGGGCCACCTGTACTGAGTTATCTCTGGGATTTTGGTGATGGCAACTTTTCCACAGCTGCCAACCCGGTACATACCTATACCGGCAGCAGCAGCTTTGTCGCCACCCTTATTACATACAGTTCTGCCGGTTGCCAGGATACTGCCCGTAGTATACCAATAGTAATTGGGGGCAATACCACTACCTTTTCCGCCCCGGCTACTGCGTGTATAAATGAGGTGGTTAACTTTACTAATACCTCCACACCGGTACCAAACAGTTCCTTTTGGACCTTTGGTGATGGTGGCACAGCCAATACCCTCAATACCACTCATTCGTATGCTGCACCCGGCACCTATAATGTGTGGCTATATAATACCTACGCTACCTGTACAGACTCTGTTTTAAATACGATTACCATTAACCCAAGGCCGGTAGCTGATTTCTCTGCACCTATTACAACGAAATGCGAGCCTCCGCTGACGGTCAGTTTCCAGGATCTTTCTACAGGAGGAGCCGTAAGCTGGCAATGGGATTTTGGCGACGGCAACACTTCTACCCTTCAAAATCCATCGCACACTTATACTGCCTATGGCAGTTTTACCGTCACCCTGATCGCAACTAATGCGTTTGGCTGCACAGATACAATTGTGCGTACAGATTATATCGTAATCCGCAGGGCCAATATTACCATCAGCCCCTTTCCTGTAAGTGGTTGTATCCCTTATACCGTTTCCCCGGTACCTACCATTACTGCGGTAGATGCAGTCACATCTTACTTCTGGGATTTTGGTGATGGAGGCACTTCCATCCTGGCAAATCCTACTCATACTTATACCGTTCAGGGTACTTATACCGTAAAACTTTTTATCACTACCAGTTCTGGTTGTACTGATTCGCTGGTCATTCCCAATGCGGTAAGGGTAGGAACTAAACCGGTGGCTGATTTTTCTGCTACGCCAATTCCCGTTTGCGGGCGGCAGCCTGTTTTCTTTACCGACTTATCTGTACCTGCGGATGAATGGCTTTGGGATTTTGGTGACGGGGGCACTTCTATACTTCAAAATCCAACCTACAACTATAACGATACCGGTTACTTTACGGTGCAGCTTATTGCCACAAATAACGGGTGCCCTGATACGATGACCAAAGTAAATTATGTGCAGGTATTGCCACCTATTGCCCGATTCACAGCTACTGCAGATTGCAATAACCGTCTTCGTTTTACTTTTACTGATCAGTCGGTTGCACCTCTTACCTGGGAATGGGATTTTGGGGATGGTTCCCTTGTTGTTACCATACAAAACCCGGTGCATGTTTTCCCGGCATTAGGCAACTATACCGTCCGGCTAATAGTGACTAACGGGGGCTGTGCAGATACCACCACCCTCACCATCAATACGGTTAGTGAAAATCCGGATTTCGCTGCCAGCATCACTGTAGATTGTAAGATCGGCTATGTTGATTTTGTTGCCAGTAATATCAATACGGCCAATATTGTAAGCTATTTGTGGGATTTTGGTGATGCTAGCTCCACTACGGTACCCACTCCTTTCATCAGTCACTTTTATAATAACTCCGGAACTTATACTGTCAGTCTCACTATTACGGATATTAATGGCTGCACTAATACAGTGACGAAAACAAATTATATACGTATCAACGGACCGACGGCAAATTTTACGGCTACTAATACAGCTGGGTGCTCGGGGCTTACCACTACGTTTAATGATCTGTCTGTTCCGGATGGAGTAAATGCTATTACTAACTGGACCTGGGATTTCGGAGACGGCAATATTCAAAGTTTTGCAGCGCCACCATTTCAGCACACTTACAGTACAGCCGGAATTTTTACAGTTAAATTAATTGTAACGGATGCTTCAGGGTGTAGTGACAGCCTTACGCAAAACAACATCATTACGACCACTGATCCTATTCCTGATTTTACCACGGCAGATACTCTTACTTGCCCCGGCGCTACGGTTACTTTTAATAATATCTCTGCGCCAACACCATTAACTTATCAATGGGATTTTGGTGATGGGGGCACTTCTACTGCTACTTCGCCAACATATGTCTATACTAACACCGGCAATTATACCGTGAAATTGCGGGTGCAGGATGCCGTTGGTTGTGCTGACTCTCTTATTAGAAATTTGTACGTTACCGTAAGCAGGCCGGTAGCTGATTTTACCGTAAATGATTCCATCAGTTCCTGCCTGCCCTTTGAAGTGCAATTCACCAACACATCAACTTTCTATACTTCCCAGAGCTGGGATTTCGGTCCCTTACAGGGAAATTCGACTTTAAATAATCCGGTTCATTATTATTCCATAGCAGGAACATACCCTGTTAAGCTTATAGTAACAAGTCCAGGCGGTTGCCTTGATTCCATCATAAGAACGATCCGTGTTTTTGATACAGTTGGTTCCGTGGTTGATTACCTGCCGTTAAATGGCTGCAAGCCGCTGGCGGTTGCACTCAATACTTTTACCAGTGGCCCGATGGCTTCTTATTACTGGGATTTTGGTGACGGCTACACACAGATCACCACTACACCAACGATCAACCATACTTATGCATCCTTCGGTA
>JAEUVL010000065.1 GCA_016786965.1 Chitinophagaceae bacterium | reverse complement strand
TAAACGCTGTTGTTTCACGGTATAACTTGCTTTTATTGCTTAATGAATTTTTGTGCATTTCCAATTAATGCTCCGTCTGCTCCTGCCACCCGGATAATGTAGCTGCCATTTACCAGGTTCAGCACATTTGCAGTCACAATATTTTCGCCGGCCATAACCTCGATCTTCTTTACAGCTACTTGCTGACTGAGACTGTTGAATATCATTACCTGTGCTTTGCCCCTGTATGAAGTTTTAAACCGTACATAAATATCCTGGTTCCCAGAAGTGACAGGGTTAGGGAAGACTTGCATATAATCACTGCTTTCGCAGATATTGCGAATCTGTACTACTGGTGAATAGGTGAACCTTCCGTCCTTATCTGTCATCTTCAGCCGGTAACTAATAAGACCAGCAGGTTGAGAGACAGTGATGCTATAATTGCTTCCGTTGAGCGACCCGGTAGCAGGTACATTGGAGATTTCCAGAAAGCCTGTTGTGCCAGTACTCTGTTCAATAATAAATTTATCCGTGTTGTATTCACCCGTAGTTTTCCATTTCAGGTCTACTTTACAATTGGCTGCTGTTGCTGTGAAGCTTTCCAGTGTAAGCGGGAGCGTTGAATATGTTTTTCCAATTCCGATAGCAGAAATATTAGAAGCCATTATTCCTTCCAATAGGCTGTTCTCTGTATTGCCGGTTGCTGTTGGTCTTCCGCTGAGGTCAATCCATTTTGTGCCATCCCAGCCTGCTAGTCGGAGGCTAGCAGCATCAGCAAATGTGGTCATATCAGGAATACTTACCCGGATGATAAGTCCTTCGCCGGTTCCTGTAGTGCCATCACCAAGGTTAGCCGCATCACCAACCAGCCAATCCCATTGACCAACTGTACTAACAGAGGAAATGGAAGTTGAATGGCTTGTTACCGGATGATGGCCTGCAAAAGGAGCTGTAGGGTCAAGATCAGCAGAAGGGTCGCCCGGAATCCATGCAGTTGCATAAGCATCAGTTGATAATAAAGGTGTTGAAATTTCAAGTGTTCTTAGCTTGTTTTCACTTCCAATTGGAAAAACAAAACTTTTGTTTCCGTATTTTTTTACATACCCATCAATATGTATTTCATCTGAGCATCCTGTATAAACGGCTGTATCTATTGCACTGAAATATCCAGGACTGGCTGACCTTTCCGTGGTCCATTTTATTCCGTTGATAACTGTAATGTCAACTACGCCGAAATTAGCTATCTCCCCGCCAGACATTACTCTATTACCTTGTGCGTTTCCACATAAAATGGAAAGCAAGGTAATAAGTGAGGTAAGGATCAGTTTCATTTAGGAACGTTTGGCACTGTTTTTCATTAATGATGCCAAATTCTATTACATTGAAACACTGAAACTTATAATTTTAATACATGGTGATCTTTCCGGCTAATAGAAATAATTTCCAGTTTGTGGACAAAAGGGGTTTGTTTTCACCTGAGTTTGGATAAGGAGGAACACTTAGATTTAAATATTAATCCGAATATCATTTGATTAGAGGAATGAAAGTCTTATTCTTGGAATAAATCCACCTTATGGAAAACTATTCCATTTTTATAGTAGAAGACGATCCATGGTATGGCGAGATACTGGAGTACCATCTTTCACTAAATCCAGACTACAGGGTAACGAGATTTGTATCCGGGAAGGATTGCCTTTCAAATCTTCATAAAAAACCATCCCTGGTTACAATAGATTATTCACTGCCTGATACTACAGGAGCTGAACTTTTCAAAGAGATTCGTGCCGTTAACCCCGATATTCCGGTAATTGTTATCAGCGGACAGGAAGATGTAGGTATTGCAGTGGAGTTGCTAAAAATTGGCGTGACAGATTATCTCGTTAAAGATGATAATACCAAAGACCTGCTTTGGAATGCAGTGATGCGAATCCGCGAAAATCAAAATTTAAAAAAGGAAGTAGAACATCTCCGGGAGGAACTTGGTCAAAAGTATGGTTTCGAAAAACTGATCAAGGGGGCATCACCCGGTATCCAAAAAGTTTTTTCATTGATTGAAAAGGCAGCGGCGACCACTATTAATGTATCCGTAAGCGGTGAAACCGGAACAGGCAAGGAACTGGTAGCAAAGTCCATTCATTATAATTCTGAAAGAAAAAGGCATCCGTTTGTGGCTGTTAACATGGCGGCCATACCACATGAATTGCTGGAGAGTGAATTGTTTGGCCATGAGAAAGGGGCTTTTACCGGGGCCATGGCGAGACGCACCGGCAGGTTTGAAGAAGCAAACAAAGGCACTTTATTTCTCGATGAGATCGGTGATATGGATATGAGTTTGCAAAGTAAATTATTAAGGGTATTGCAGGAAAGAGAATTGACAAGGGTAGGAGGAAGCGAGAAAATAAAACTGGATGTC
>JAEUVL010000055.1 GCA_016786965.1 Chitinophagaceae bacterium | reverse complement strand
GTAAAATTGTAAGTGGTATTCATAAACTTATTTTTTAGATTGATGAAAATGAGATTTTCTTTTACTGAAAAAATATAGCGCAGACATATTCATAAAATGGATAAGGGCCAGTGTCAGCATGATCTTGCCGGTCATTGTAAGCACACTGCCAAGCATCTCTTCCCAGTTAGTGATCGTTTGCCAGGAACGGAGCATGAGGGCTGTGTAACCAAGATTCAGCAAATAGTACCCGGTTAGCAGGATGCGGTTGATAAAGTCAGTCAGTCGTTCATCTCCCCGCAGTAATTGCAAAATGTAGAGCCGGCCATTACGGTAAAAAACCAGGCCCACATGTACGGTAATAAAGTAAGTAAGCCCGAGATAAAGAATATAAGCAATGGTGTTCATGCGCAGCGTTTAAGTACTGAACCGTCGGCAACACAAAAATAATCATGTTTATCATATTTTCAATATTTTCTGAAAATTAATTTATCCGCTGATCTGCTCCTGCCCGGTGCATTCAAAAAACTTATCTTAGCATTTAAACCTACCTGCCTATGTCCGCCAGCAGCAATGATCTCTTTTATTCCCGTTTGCCGGTGAATGCCATTCCCCTCAGCGACCTGTTGCTCGAGGAGCATTTATTCTTTAAAGTACCAAACAACTGGCATGTGCTTATCACCGACGTGAAGAACAGTACAAAGGCCGCTATGGACGGCCGCCATCAAACGGTGAACCTGGTTGCTACCGGTAGCATTGTGGCCGCATTGAATGTGGCGTTGAAAGATAATATCCATGTGCCTTTCTTTTTCGGCGGCGATGGGGCCACATTCATTATCCCCCCTTCCCTGCTGGATGCCACACTGACCGCCCTGCAACACCACCGGGAAAATACCCGTAAGAATTTTGACCTCGACCTCCGTGTTGGTCATGTGGCAGTGGCAGATCTTTACGCAGAAGGACATGACCTTAAAATAAGCAAGTTGAAAACATCCAACATCTTCAACATTCCTGTATTACTGGGCGATGGTCTTGCACATGCTGAAAGAAAGATCAAGGATAGTGACTTGAACTACCCGGATCTATCAGTGGGTAATGAAGAACTGGATATGAGTGGCATGCATTGCCGCTGGGATAAGATAAAGCCCCCCGTTACAGATAATGAAGTGATCAGCCTGTTGGTAATTGCCAGGGAAAATGAAAAACAATCCTCTGCTTTTAAAAAAGTGATGGAAAATATAGATGCCATCTTTGGCTCCCAGGAAAACAGGAAACCCATCAGCATCAACCGCCTGCGGATGGTGGCCTCTTTTAAAAAGATAGGTGCTGAAATGAGAACAAGACTGGGCTCCTTTAACACCTGGTATATGCTGCGTACCTGGATGACAACAGTACTGGGAAAAGTGTATTTCAGAACAAAAAAAGGAAAAGAATACCTGTATAAACTGGTGGATATGTCTGACACCCTTGTCATTGACGGAAAGATCAACACCGTGATAACAGGCACTAAAGAACAAAGGGAAAAATTACACGAAGTACTGGAAGCATTAGAGCAGCAAGAGCAAATACTTTTTGGCTTACATGTAAGCACAGAATCGGTCATGTCCTGTTATGTTCGTAACCTGGAAGACCAGCATGTTCATTTTATAGATGGCGCCGATGGAGGCTATACAAAAGCAGCAGGAGTGTTAAAAAAGAAAATTGCTTTGCTGCAAAAAGCCTGATATGAGCCTTTATAGATAATATTGCAAACCAATAAAGCGCATCATGAAGTTGAAAAAGAGTAGTTACTCAATATTGCTGTTCCTGGCCTTCTTTGCAAATATGGTTGCAGCACAGGTACCACCTCCTCCAGGGGAAGAAGCAGGAGACAGCCTGAAAGAAAATGTGATCTTTAATAAAGTGGAGATCGAAGCCCAATTCCCGGGCGGGGATAAAGCCTGGCTTAATTTCCTGGTAAAAAACCTGGATGGAGATATAGCGGTAAAAAATGGGGCCCCGGCCGGCAATTACATGGTGGTGATTCAATTTGTAGTGAATAAAGAAGGGGAAGTCACTGATATAAAAGCCCTTACCAATTATGGATATGGTATGGAACAGGAAGTAATCCGGTTACTAAAGAAATCGCCTAAATGGAGCCCGGCCATACAGGATGGACGAAAGGTAAAAGCCTACCGCAAACAGCCGGTGACCTTCCAGGTGGTGGAAGAGAGGAAATCAAAAAGAAAGAACCGTTCATGAGTATGATCAAAAGAATTGCCCCGCTCATCTTTGCTTTATATATGCCCGTACAGGTACTGGTGGCACAAACTGATACCCTGCCCGCTGAAAATTGGGACACATATATGGCGCAATATGAAAAAAAAGCCGGGAGTGTTTTGTTGAATATGTCCTTAAAACAGGTGGCACCTCTTCGGCAATACCCTTACCTGGTTGTTACCGGGGTCAGGTTCAAAGATTGTCCCACCGGCGGATTCCCATCCAAAAGAGAATTTAATACCCTGTATAAGATATCTGATTCCGTTAAATCAATCGTGGACAGGGCTACTCCCAATATTATCACCGGCACCTTTACTTTTCAATGTGAGCGGCTTGATTATTTCTATGTGAAAGACACTTCCTGGATACGGAAATGGCTGAACAATATGTACCAACAGCGCTTCCCCGGATATACTCCATATATCAACATCAAAGCAGATACCGGCTGGGCAGCCTACCTCGATTTTTTATATCCCAATGAAGAGACATTAGACTATATGGGTAATCAAAAAGTACTGTTGGCATTGCAACGGGCCGGGGATAAACTGGAAAGAGCCCGTACTGTGGACCACTGGGCGTATTTCAAAACAGATGCAGACAGGACCTGCTTCATCAATTATGCGTTGAAAAATAAATTTGTGATCACCGCCAGGGATACCATAGATGATGCTGGACATCCCTTTAGTTTATACTTCTCAAGAACAGACAAAATAGACCTGCCTTCTATTTCAAAGATCACTCTTGAATTAAGAAGGCAGGTCGCAAAATGTAACGGTGACTATAGTGGCTGGGAAACCGTTGTCGTTAAATAATTTCTGTCAGTTATTTATACGCCGTCCAGGTGCGCATTTCAATGCTGAATAACCAGTACATGCCATTGGTATAAGCAAAATTGAATGAACTGTTCATCGGGGCATCTTCCGGAAGTTTCAATGCTTTTGTCATAAATCCATCTGCAATATTATACAGTTCGATCTGCATCTCCATAGTGTTCAGAAAACCCAGCTCGCTGCCTTTGATGCCGGTATATACCACTGTTGAATTATTATAATCTTCCGGGGTTTCCGCCTCTTCTTCTTCAGGAATCGGACCATCCGCTTTTTTCCGGCCCCAGTTTATCCTGAGTGAATTATTAGAGGTCCCATCCTCCATAGAATAGAAAGAGACATAGCCGTCAGAAAGAAAAAGAACTTCTTTCCGGGCTGGGTTGAAAGCCCCGACTGATTGTTCTGTCGGCTGGTTCATTCCTTCCATAAAAACTTCGCTGCTGATAGGAATTCCTTTAGCATTAAGGGTGTACCCAAACCAGCCGGTCTCATTATATCCATTTCCCTGTATCTGCTTTTTAGTGGGATTGAACCACAACCCGCGGGTATCCATATCGCAGTCCAGGTCATCGGTTGACAGTCTTGTACCTTTTACATCATATACACCCATTGGATAGCCGGCATTACCTGCCATAGCAGCATAATACTTTTTCTGCAGCGGGTGCCATACTACTGAGGCTCCCCTGGTGCCCGGCATGTCATCATCCGCCGTTCGGGGCATCAGCAGGTCCATTACTTTTTTCAGGGGCTTTGCCGCTCCTGTTTGTGCATGCGCAGAAAATGTGGTGGTAGCGATCAAAACAAAAAATAGTAGCTTTTTCATGTTGCAGAATTTTAGGTAAAGGAACATCAAATACTCCATCCTTGTATCCCGGCTGGTGGGTATTTTTTTATAAATTTCTGGTATAGCTTTTTATACTAATGCAAACACTTTTACCAGGCCTGTTGAGCAATTTATACCGTTCCGGAAGCGGCTTAAAAAAGGATTCTTTATATTTACAAAAAAAAATCACTATGTCCTTATTGAATCAGAATAATAAGAAAGGAAAGAAAAAAGATAATAAAAAAGCCGCTGCTGCCGGTAGTGCGCAGGGTTCAAAATTCATCCAAAAGCCAAAGACCTCGGGTGGCTTTGTAAGCAAACAGGCTAATACTGGCTCCCAGCGGGGAAGCTGATCCACTATCCCTCTGCCAATGACACAGGACGAGTTGCTGAAAGAACTTCGGGATGATATGTATGTCATGCTGAAACCTTCCCCGGTACATGGTATCGGTGTATTTGCTATCCGCGATATTCCCAAAGGTTGCCGTTCTATTTTCTCCAATCACCAAAGTGAATGGATAAAGCTTCCGATCAGGGAGGTGGAAAAACTGCCTGATCATTCCCGCAACCTGGTGGAAACCTACTGCCTGTTTGATGAAGAGAATTACTATGTTCCCGAATATGGATTTAAGATCATGGACATGGTAAATTATATCAACCACTCCTCCACTCCTAATATCCAATCCATTAACGACGGGGAATTTTTTGAAGCCCTGGCTGATATCCCTTCCGGGACCGAACTGCTGGTGAATTATGGCCACATTGTAGCTACAGAAGAATACGATTAATACTGCTATTTCCGGCCGGTTTCATTTCCTTCTTTTACATTCACTTTGTAGCGCAGTACCATATCATCATTATACATCAGGTAAAGCCATTCCACACCCGCCCTTGTAACGGGAAATGAATAAGTATGCCTTTGCTGCAAAGCTGCTTCAGGCATTTTCTTTACCGGCTGCAGAAAGACCCAGGCTTCAGAATGAGAAAAAAAACTGGAATCAACCAGTGCATCCGGAGCAATGACCTTATCCCTTTCCGCATTGGTGGTAGCCAGTTCAAAATGAATAGTATCGCCAATAGCCGCTTCAATGATACCAGAGGCCGGGAAAAAAGATTTGATCGAGTACTTGACAAAAGATTTTTGCTGAAAAGGAGAATAATGAAACTCCTTCGGTACCATGGAGTAGGGTAGTAATGTCCACCGGATATCATCGGGGTAATGGTCTTTGATAAAATCGCCGGGGCTGGTTAAGAAATAAGCAGGATCGTATTCCCGGATAAACTCATCTCCCCGGTGCGAAATATACCCGCTGCTCCAGGTTGCATCGAGCAATTTCCAGTTGCCATCGATCATCACTGCGTTCCAGTAATGATTGACGCCAAATTTCGGTACCGGTTTATTAGAAGAACTACGGGCATAACCCACAATGATCTCTGAACGGATACCGGCAAAGTCGCACAGGGTGGTAAATAAACGGGCATACCCTTCGCAGGCTGCTACCCTCTTTTGAAGCGTTGTTTCAGCTATCCGGATGTTCAAAGGCTTTAACGCCCCGGTATCATCATCGGTATATAGCTCTTTGACGTACCTCGAACTGGCTTTACCTATCACTTTTATCTTCCCCGGAGAAATACGGTAAGCAATATTTGAGGTGATCCATTTGAATATGGCAGTGACCTTTTCCTGTTCGGTGGTACTGCCGGCAGTGATCTCTTTAGCCAATGCAGCCGGATCTTCCTGTGCTAACAGCGGCATCAGTGGAAACAACAGGTATATGAGCAACACCCTTTTCATACTATAGCAGGTGTATAAATTTACTTAAAAAATCACCACTTACTATCTTTTCAAAAACCGGTTCTTCAGTAATTTCTCCATTACTTCATCCTTTTGCGTCCGGCTGATGGGAATATGCCGTTCGCCGATACGGATATCATTGCCTTCAATACTGTCAATTCTTGAAGCTGCTACGATATATGATTTATGTACTTTGATGAATTTATCCGCAGGCAGGTACTCTTCCACTGATTTGAATGTAAGATAGGTCATGTACTTTTTATCCACCGTGTGTATAGTAACATAGTTTTGCAACGCTTCCACAAAAAGCAGTTCTTCAAAAAATATCTTGACCAGTTTACTATCCGCCTTAATAAAGAAATAATCCGAATCGTCTGCTGTCACCACATTCTTTTCCCGCATTTCATAATACTCTTTGGCTTTCATGGCCGCTTTTAAAAAGCGGTCGAAGGAAATGGGTTTTACCAGGTAATCCAG
>JAEUVL010001042.1 GCA_016786965.1 Chitinophagaceae bacterium | reverse complement strand
TACATTACTCATGGCCTCGGGATCGAATACACTCACCGTTGCCCCTTCTTTTAATAAGGCATCGATCATTGTCAATGCCGATGCTTCTCTTATATCATCGGTGCCGGGTTTGAAGGCCAACCCCCATAAAGCAAAATGTTTCCCTTTGATGGAGCCGCCAAAATATTTTCTGATGCCGGGCATGAGGTGAAGCTTCTGCATTTCATTCACCCGCATCACGGCATTCAATATTTCGAAATCATAATTTACTTCTTCGGCTGATCGTACCAGGGCCTGCACATCCTTGGGAAAACAACTGCCGCCAAAGCCAATGCCGGGAAACAGGAACCTTTTTCCGATACGGTCATCACTGCCAATGCCACGGCGCACCATGTCCACATCAGCTCCCAGCTTTTCGCACAGCCGGGCTATTTCATTCATAAAAGAAATTTTTACCGCAAGGAAAGAATTGGCCGCATACTTGGTCAGTTCTGCTGAGCGTTCATCCATATAGATCACCGGGTTGCCCTGGCGCACAAAGGGTGCATACAGATCACCAATTATCTTTTTGGCTTTATCGGAACTGGTACCTATCACCACCCTGTCTGGTTTCATAAAATCTTCCACCGCCACACCTTCCCTTAAAAACTCAGGATTACTTACCACATCAACAGGTACGCTTGAATTTTTGGCAATAGCGGCCCTTACTTTATCAGCCGTACCTACCGGCACGGTGCTTTTATCTACTATTACTTTATAATCGGTAATGATCTTGCCCAGGTCTTCTGCCACACCCAAAATATACTGGAGATCGGCAGCGCCATCTTCCCCGGGAGGCGTGGGCAATGCAAGGATGACGATCACGGCATCTTTCACCCCCTCAGCCAGGCTGGTGGTAAAATGCAGGCGGTTCTCTTTCAGGTTGCGCAGGAAGAGTTTTTCCAACCCCGGTTCATAGATGGTGATCTCCCCGGCTTTCAGTTTTTCCACCTTCGCTGCATCAATATCCACGCAGGTCACATTGTTGCCGGTT
>JAEUVL010000037.1 GCA_016786965.1 Chitinophagaceae bacterium | reverse complement strand
CTTTTTGTAGTACATCAGCTCGATAGAACACAGGACCGGGCTGGCTCAGCTGTCAGTTACTCCTTTGTCAAACTGAATGATCAAAAGCAAACGTTCACTTTCCCTGCTGCTGAAACAGACCGCGGCGGTTATGGTGCAGGTTGGATGTTCATTAAGCATAATCGCTTTTATCAATTGAATCATACCATCAGTATTCCCTGGACCAACAAAGCACTGACGGTAGAATACGCCAGTTTCCGGGATAAGACATTGCCCGGCAGTGAAGAGAAGTGGAAACTGAAGATCAGCGGGTATAAAAAAGAATTGGTAGCCGCAGAGATGCTGGCCAGCATGTATGATGCCTCGCTGGACCAGTTTGTGCCACATGGCTGGAGCCAACCTTATATCTGGCTTTCTTTTTACAACAGATCCAGCTGGAATGTTTCACAAAATTTCACCCGGATCGAATCCATACAGCGATACATCAATGAGGAGGAAGGCAAATATGTGAACAAGCAATACGATTATCTTTTTAACGAAGGTGGAGGGTATTATGGTGATTATTTCTCTACAAGAGGTAATCCCAGGTTGATGCGCTCATCTAAACCTGTAGCTGAAATGGAAATGATGGCTGGGGCACCGGTAGCAGTGGATGGGGACATCGCATCTCAAAATAAAGTCGTGTCTTATAATAATGGTTTTCCAGGAAAAGTATCCGTGATAGCTAACCAAAAGAAAAAAGACGGCGATGGTGTAAATGACCAATCAGATGCGGGAAAATCTGGTCAGCCATCCGGGGATGTAAAGATTCGCAAGAACTTCAACGAGACCGCTTTCTTCTTCCCTGACCTGCGAACAGACAGTACCGGAGCTATAGAGTTTTCCTTTACTATGCCGGAAGCATTGACCAAATGGAAATTCATGGCCCTGGCACATACCAAAGAGGCCGCCTTTGGCAGCAGTACCAAAGAGATCGTTACTCAAAAGGAACTGATGGTGCAGCCCAATGCTCCCCGCTTTCTGCGGGAGGGTGATAAAATGGAATTCAGCGCCAAGATCGTTAACCTGACCGGTAAAGAACTCACCGGCACCGCCGAGTTCCAGCTATTTGATGCCGAAACAAATGAACGAATAGATGGCCGTTTCAAGAATGTAGTGCCCAATCAATATTTCACAGTAGGTGCCGGTCAAAGTGAAGCCGTGAAGTTCCCGATTGAAGTACCTTATCAATTCAATAAAGCACTGGTATGGAGAATAGTGGCTAAAGCCGGCAACTATAGTGATGGTGAAGAAAATGCCATGCCTGTGTTGACCAACCGGATGCTGGTGACAGAAACCATGCCTTTACCTATGCGGGGCGCCGGAACCAAACAATTCTCCTTTACCAAACTGCTCAACTCCGGAACTTCTGAAACTTTGCAGCACCATGCTCTTACTCTTGAATATACTTCTAACCCCGCCTGGTATGCGGTACAGGCACTGCCTTACCTGATGGAGTATCCATACGACTGTGCCGAGCAGACCTGGAACCGGTATTATGCCAATTCACTCGCCACTTTTATTTCCAATTCATCACCCCGTATCAAACAGGTATTTGAAACATGGAAAATAAAAGATACCGCTGCACTGATGAGCAACCTGCAAAAAAACCAGGAACTGAAGGCCGTATTGCTGGAGGAAACCCCCTGGGTATTGCAGGCAAAGAATGAAGCAGAACAAAAGAGAAATATTGCTTTGCTGTTTGACATGATCAAAATGAGTGAGCAACTGAACAGTGCGTATGATAAGCTGAAACAAATGCAAAGCAGTAATGGCGGATTTGTCTGGTTCACCGGAGGG
>JAEUVL010000018.1 GCA_016786965.1 Chitinophagaceae bacterium | reverse complement strand
CTCTTTTGACAGTAAACTCATCATGTTATACGCACCCCTCAATTTATACGAACGCACTACCTGCAGATCTTCTCTTTTCAAAAAAACATTGCATTGGTATTTTTTTGAAAGATTATGATTGAAGGTCAGCGGTGTTCTGTTCACCACTTTCTTCAACCGGTGATGAGCTGCCACAAAATCCAACTGTACAGTATCGTTTGTTGTATCTGCCATTGTTTTCTATTTAGCCGACCGACTCAGGTTTTTGTACAAGTTTGGCAAAGACCTCTTTGATCGAAGTTGTCGGTACTGCTTTTTCTGCTTTGGGCTGATTTTCAGGACGGAGGCTTCTCACTGTTTTTCCCGCCTGCCACAATTCACTTTCTCTTAGTTCTTTTAATTCTTCTTCCAGCTTTTCCCTGTAATCTGCTTTGCTGTTACTGTCAATTGAGCGCTGTGATTCTTTGCCTGCAGCTACGCTATCATATAGTTCATTGAAAACCGGCGCTGTAGCATCACGAAATTTTTTCCACCAGTCCAAGGCACCCCGCTGTGCGGTGGTAGAACAGTTGGCATACATCCAGTCCATACCATTCTCGGCCACCAGTGGCATCAGCGATTGTGTCAACTCCTCAACTGTTTCATTAAATGCTTCGGAAGGAGAGTGGCCTCTTTCACGAAGTACCTGGTATTGTGCTGCAAATATTCCCTGGATGGCGCCCATCAACGTTCCTCTTTCACCCGTCAGATCACTATATACTTCTTTCTTGAAATCAGTTTCAAATAGGTAGCCACTTCCTACTGCAATACCCAATGCAATTACCCTGTCAAATGCTTTCCCGGTTGCATCCTGGAAAATAGCGTACGAACTGTTCAATCCACGGCCCTGCAAAAACATCCTTCTCAAAGAAGTACCGCTTCCTTTTGGCGCTACTAAAAACACATCCACATCTTTTGGAGGAACAATACCTGTTTGTTCGTTGAACGTAATTCCAAAACCATGAGAGAAATACAATGCCTTACCCGGGGTGAGATGTTTTTGGACGGTAGGCCATAAAGCTATCTGGGCCGCATCACTCAACAGGTAACAAATGATCGTCCCCCTTTCCAGTGCTTCTTCAATCTCAAATAAGGTCTCTCCGGGAACAAATCCGTCTCGAATTGCCTTGTCCCATGTTTTTGAATTTTTCCGCTGTCCAACGATCACATTGATGCCATTATCTTTTTGATTCAATGCCTGGCCTGGGCCCTGTACACCATATCCTATTACTGCCACCGTTTCATTTTTTAACACTTG
>JAEUVL010000014.1 GCA_016786965.1 Chitinophagaceae bacterium | reverse complement strand
TAATAAACAAGCTACGCTGGTAACACATACAATGGAGTAATGAAAGATGGATCTAAGTCTCCCCTTTAGGGGGACAGGGGGTCACAATCCGGAAAAATAATCATACCCTTTTTTATCTGCCCAATAGTCCGGCGTACGTTCATTGGAAAAATACATATCACCAATACGTTTGATGCTTTTTACCCCATATTTTACCGGAATGATAAGCCGCAGTGGATAGCCCTGGTTCATAGGCAACGGCTGACCGTTCAATTCATAGCATAATAAGGTCTGCGGATGCATCGCACTGGGCATATCTATTCCCACATAATATTCTTTATCCGGTGTGCTTAAGCCAAGGTATTTCATCGCAGCTTCTTCACTTAACCCGTATTTGATCATAAATTCTGAAAACCGTACACCTCCCCAGTTTGTGATCTGGCTCCATCCTTCTATACATTTGAAATTAAAAGTGATCTCTGTTTTCGGCAGCTTCTTTATATCGTCAAGAGTTATCTTTAAAGTGTCACCCTTCGCTTTTATCACATTCATCACCCATGTATTGGGATCAAAGGCAGACTTCAATCCCAGGTTACCGTTTGCACGGGCAGGATTGGCAGCCAGTGATTTGGGATATTCTTTTGTAAGGTGCTTGTCCGACAGCAACCCATCAAATACTTTTTCGTTTGCATCCAGCACTTTACGGATGGGCGCACTTGTTTTACCCGAATCAGATGGCTGGCTTCGCAACCATTTCCATCCCCAGAAGGCCGCACCGGCAAAAACAAAAAAGAAAAAGAAAGAAAGAAAGGTCTTTTTTGCAATAAGCTGGTTGGTATCCAGCTTATTATTCTTTGTAAAAATATTCTTGAATAAGTTGGCCATGGTCTATTTATTTACAGTTTCGTTAGAAGTGGATATGGTCTCTTCACCGGGTATTTCTTCCTTTATCTTTTTTACTTCAAACCCTGTTATCATAGCCCGGAAATTATTCCAGCCGGCCAGCGCCACCTGTATGATATGGACCAGGAAGAACAACACATAACCAATCGTTAACGCAAAGTGGATGATACGGGCCATTTTGTAGCCTCCCATCATCGAGCAAAGCCAGCCAAGCTGTACCGGCTTATAGATAGCGAGGCCTGATAATACAGAACCAATACCCATAACAATGATGGCAGTGTAGGCAATTCTTTGTGCAGCATTGTATTTGCCTGTGATTGGGGGAGCTGTCTTTCGTATCCGCAGATCGTGAAGCAGGACCTGCCAGGCCTGCTTAAATGATCTTCTTTGAGGGAGCAGGTCTCTCCACTCGCCGGAGAAAATGGTATAAAGCACATAGGCAATGCCATTCAGAAAGAACAACCACATGAATACAAAATGATAAGCCATACCTTCCGACAGGCGAAAAGGAATATCGAAAGCTTTATAAAATGAGTCAGGGAAGAATTTCAGGAGGGTGGTACTGCCGAAGCCTATCTTATACACATCATTAGCCCAATAGATCAGCAGGCCGCTCCAGATCATGATCCCCAGCACCGGGAAATTGACCCAATGAAACCAACGGATAGCCAGCGGGTGTTTTTTGACGATCTTTTTCATTTAGCTATGTTAACTCAATTTACAGAATATTAAACCCAACAGAATGAACGCAAGCTTAATTATTCTGTTGAAATACTATGTCAGGAGAATGACAAAGAAACCGGTACTCATTACTGAGTACCGGTACGGTTGTTAATTGCTCAACATTGGTAAATTCCTGCTCAAAGGGAGGGTTTTCAGAAAGATTGGATTTTCAAAAACAGGTACTTAATTTTCAAAAGATAAGTTTCATATTCATATACGTAAGAGTGATAGTAGCAGATTGCAAAAAAAATCCCCGGCATCATACCGGGGATATCCTGCAAAAAATCTTTTACAGTAATTATTTCGGCAGCACTACATGATCAATCACATGTATGACACCGTTGCTTTGATACACATTTTTGATGGTGATCGCAGCCATACCGCCATTTTCATCCTTCAAAGTGTACTTATTTCCTTTTTTCATCACCCAAAGTTTTCCACCGGCTACTGTTGTCAGTTCAGCAGTGCCGTCGCCTTTTTTGATCGCTTCATCCAGTTCCTTGGTACCCATTCTGCCAGCCACTACATGGTAGGTAAGAATCCCTGTAAGTTTGGCTTTGTTCTCAGGCTTTACTAAGGTCTCTACCGTGCCTGCAGGCAAAAGATCGAATGCAGCGTTAGTAGGAGCAAACACCGTAAATGGCCCGGCTGTCTGCAATGTTTCCACCAAGCCCGCAGCTTTCACAGCCGCTACCAGCGTAGTATGGTCTTTTGAGTTCACAGCGTTTTCCACGATGTTCTTCGAAGGATACATAGGGGCGCCGCCTACTTCCACCGTTTTTTCAGTAGCCATTGTTTGACCAAAAGAAATACTGAATGCTAAAGCAGCCATCAGCGTTAACCCAATTGATTTAAGAGATTTCATGGTTTTTGATTTTTAGTTTATTTGTTATGATTATTATTCCGTCAGGAACATGTTCAAATACGGCGACTCAAATACTTTTGGATTTAGAAAAAGATTTTTTTTCTCCGGCATGCTGTATTTTTGAGTGAACTAATTATAAATAAAAAATAAAGCATGGCTTACTGGCTTATCAAATCAGAACCGTTTAAGTATTCCTGGGATCAGCTTGAAAAGGATAAACAAACTTTTTGGGATGGTGTAAGAAATTATGCTGCGAGGATTAATCTGCGGGCCATGAAAAAGGGCGACCTTGCTTTCTTTTATCACAGTAACGAAGGAACAGAGATCGTAGGTATTGCCAAAGTATCCAAAGAGGCCTACCAGGATCCCACCACAGAAGATACAGCCTGGGTGGCTGTAGATTTTAAGCCCCATAAAAAATTAAAGAAGCCGGTTACGCTGGCACAGATAAAGGCGGATAAACGCCTTAGCAATATGGCACTGGTACGGTTGGGACGTTTGTCAGTACAGCCAGTAACAGATGAAGAGTGGAAAATTGTAATGGAGATGGCAGGAGAGTAGTTTAATACTGCTTGTCTTTAGTTCACAGCCAGTGTGACATAATAATTCCCTTTAACAAATTGACTGGGTTACTTTTTATGAGTTGCTGGAATCAATATCTGATTCACATCTTTTAATCTAAAAAGTATAGCCATGAAAAAATTATTGATCGGGCTGCTGGTAATAGCGGCCGGAGCAGGTGCCTTCTTTTTGCTCAACAAGAAAAAGAACACTGCTGAAACCACCTCTGTCAACAAGGAATTAATTCTCGGTAAATGGAAACCTCTTTCAAAAGAACCTGAAGCCGATACCATTCAACCCATGTACCAGTTCGATTTTCAGAAGAATGGACTTGCTATGCGTTCCGTCAGCGACACTGTTAAAGCAGACTCCGTTTATTATGAATGGAATAAAGCCGGTGAACTGGTA
This sequence comes from Chitinophagaceae bacterium, assembly GCA_016786965.1. Taxonomy (GTDB): domain Bacteria; phylum Bacteroidota; class Bacteroidia; order Chitinophagales; family Chitinophagaceae; genus JJ008. Next base: position 4,836 of record JAEUVL010000014.1, on the reverse strand, counting down.
GTAAAAGAAAAAGTAACCGACTCTGCAGGTGTTGCTTATGTGGTTGTAAAACTAACGGCGGACAGCCTGCAGGTACAATCCAAAATAAACAAAGTGAATCTTCTCCTTGCAAAATCAAAGTAAACTAAAAGAAAGTCCCGCTCATGTCGGGACTTTCTTATGAAAACTCCTTTCGTTCGCATCTCATATTTCAACACTCAAAAGTATAATCATGAAAATCTTAATCACTGCTATGGCAGCTATGCTGCTCAGTACCTTTATTGCCTGTGATCAAAAAACAGGTGGGGCTTCTACCAAAAAAGCCAGCAACGATACGCAGGAAATGAACTTAGTGACAGTGGATCAAAAGGCAATGTCCGAGTCTTCAAAACAAAATGAAGAATCTGAAAAATTAACCCCTCCGGTTATAACAAAAGACGAAGAAATAACACCACCATCCAATACAGAAGACTATGATAATATAGTGGAGAATAAGTTTCTTGCTGCTACGCAAAATCCTCTGTCTACTTTTTCGATTGACGTTGATGAAGCCGCTTACAGTAATGTCAGGCGTTATCTCCAAAATGGAAGTATTCCGCCTGCCGGAGCTGTACGGATTGAAGAAATGATCAATTACTTTGATTATGACTACGCAAAACCAGTAGCAGACCATCCTTTCTCTGTAAATACTGAAATATCTGATTGCCCGTGGAGTCCTGAGCACAAACTGGTCCATATTGGTTTACAAGGGAAAGAAATTGCGGTAAATAATCTTCCCGCTTCCAACATGGTTTTCCTGGTGGATGTTTCCGGGTCAATGGACGAGCCCAATAAGCTACCGTTGGTACAGGCTTCCATGAATATGCTGGTGGATCAGCTAAGGGAACAGGATAAAGTTGCCATAGTAGTATATGCGGGTAATGCCGGCCTGGTGCTGCCATCCACCAGTGGCGCAAATAAGGTAAGGATCAAAGAGGCGATAGATAATCTGCAGGCAGGTGGATCAACTGCCGGAGGCGAAGGGATTAAACTTGCTTATAAAACAGCTACTGAAAATTTTATTGCAAACGGCAATAACCGGATCATACTGGCTACTGATGGCGACTTCAACGTTGGTATCAGTAGTGATGATGAACTAGTTCGCTTAGTGGAACAGGAAAGAAAGAGTGGTGTATTTTTATCAGTGCTTGGTTTTGGAATGGGCAACTACAAAGACAATAAAATGCAGCAATTAGCTGATAAGGGGAATGGGAATCATTCATACATCGATAACATTAATGAAGCAAGAAAAGTACTGGTTAACGAATTTGGCAGCACCTTATTTGCCATAGCCAAAGATGTAAAGATTCAGGTAGAATTTAACCCTGCAAAGGTACAGGCCTACCGCCTTGTTGGTTATGAGAACCGGATGCTTGCCGCTGAGGATTTCAATGATGATACGAAGGATGCAGGGGAACTGGGGAGTGGTCATACGGTAACAGCCTTGTACGAGATAATCCCGACTGGTATAAAGGATAATTTTATCAAGACGGTTGATCCGCTGAAATACCAGGCGAATACTAAGAAAGTAATATCCAATACGGATGAGATCATGACCATAAAGTTGCGCTATAAACAACCGACAGGCGATGTAAGCAAGTTGATCACACACCCGGTAATGGATGACCATATTTTACTTACCAATACATCTGATAATTTCCGTTTCTCCGCAGCAGTGGCTGAGTTTGGTTTATTGCTTAGGGGTTCGGCCTATAAGCAACAGGCTTCCTACAGCCATGTTACAAGTTTGGCAAAAGGTGCGAAGGGATCAGATAAAAATGGTTACAGGGCCGAATTTATTAGCTTAGTACAATCCGCTACATCGCTCGCAAAAAAATAGAAATAAGATTATTATAGCTTTGAGGCAATGCCATCCCTTTTTTGCAGGATGGCATTGCTTTTCTACATTTGAAAATGGGAAAAAAGAAATTAGTCGTTTTAACAGGGGCAGGTATAAGTGCAGAAAGCGGTTTAAGGACCTTCCGCGACAGCGATGGTCTATGGGAAGGGTACAATGTAACAGATGTGGCCACGCCAAGGGCCTGGCGCAAAGACCCACAATTGGTGCTTGATTTTTATAATGAACGAAGAAAAAATGTGGCTGATGCAAAGCCAAACGCTGCCCATATTGGTCTGGCAGAGTTGGAAAAGGATTTTGATGTCACTATCATTACCCAAAATATAGATGACCTGCATGAAAGAGGAGGCTCCAGCAACGTAATGCACCTCCATGGAGAAATATTCAAGATGCGGAGTGAAAAGAATGAATCACTTATTTATGAGATCAGGGGAGATATGAAGCTGGGTGATGTGGCAGAAGATGGTGCCCAGCTCCGGCCAAATATAGTTTGGTTTGAAGAACCGGTGCCGATGATTGAACTGGCTGTTCCGGTGGTGTATTCAGCAGACATATTTGTAGTGGTAGGCACTTCACTCGTTGTATACCCGGCAGCGGGGCTGATCAATTATGTAGAACAGGAAGTACCCAAATTCATTATTGATAAAAAGATCCCTTACACTTCGCCAATGCCAAACCTGACCTTAATAGAAAAACCGGCTACAGCAGGAGTGGAGGACTTGAAACGTTTATTGCGGCAATAATAGTGGCTTCATCATAAACTTTCCTGAAAGATCAGCCTTTGTGAAATGAATAAATTACTTCTTCCTTCTTTTGGGATGCTGATCAAAAAAGGCAGCAGCCGACAGAACATTGATCTCAGAAAAATGAAAATCAGCCATATCTTCAGATATGATCAGTTCGCACCGGGCTGCAAGTGCTGAATAATATTCTAATCCGTCTTCAAAATCACTTACCTTTTTATTGGCAAGGGCCTTTAATACAGATTCGGCATTGGTATCTGTAATATTAATATGTGCAGCAAGAGAAGCGATCTTTTCTTTTGCTATTTTGTTGCCACTTTTTTTAGAAGAAAAATAAAATGCAATAGCCAGGCAAAGGGGAGAAGTATAAATATTATACCTCGGAGAATCAGCCAGGCTCAGTATTCTTGCGGCATAGGTAAAAACAGGATACTCCTTATTCAGTACTGCTACCAGTATGTTAGCATCTAAAAAAATATTCATTTCCGGGATTCAAGGTATTGCTTCTTCAGCGATTTGCTGTTCTTCTTATTGGCAGTGGTATAAGTGGCAGCACCTTCTGAGATTACAGACACCCAATCGGATATCTCAAAATCTTCGAGACTGGCATAGTTTCCGGCAGTTATCTTCTCGTACAAAAATTCAGTAAGCCGGCTCAGGCTGATATTGTTTTTGCTGGCAAAACGTTTTGCTTTTTCAATAACAGCTTCATCAAAGCTTAAAGTGATCTTTGCATCCATCTCAAAATTCTTTACGACAAAAATAAAAATTTTATACGGGGAAATAAAATATTGCTACATTTTCTCTTCGTTGAAACGAATGCCGTGCAACTCCAGCTCTTTCAGTACTGGCAGGTAAATTTCTTTGGATGTCGGAATGTGGAGCCCTGTCAGTTTTATTCTCCCGGTAAGAATAAGTTTCGCAGCTATTCCCAGCGGCAGCCCAACTGTTTTTGCCATTGCAGTTCTTAAATTATTTTCTCCCTTAACGACTAATGAGCTTCTGACGACCGACTCCTGGTTGCCGGCTTTGTATTCAATTTCGTGCAGCATTACGATCATATCTTTATCATACGGGCGGAGGGCCAGTTTCTTTTCTACAGCAAATTGTAAAATATCCGCCGGGCTGCAAAGCCCTTTGTCTACCAATGTATCCTGGTCATCCAGGCCAAGGAAGAAAAGCTGCTTCAGGGTAAGGTTAGCCTCGTGCATTTTCAGTGCCAGGTAGGAAGCTGCTTTGCTTTTTACTTCATCAATTTCAACTTCTTCCAGGTTTCCTTTTTCATCTGCGGTCATAAATGATTCAGGTATCTCCGCACCTTCTTGTTCGGCTTCCATAAGCTTCATGAGGTTCTCCATCATACCGCGGGTTTCAGCAAACCGTTCTGTTAGTTTTTCGTTCAGCCATTCGCTAAAACCATTTTTGTCCATGTGCTCCTTAAAAACGACCTGCAACGATTTGCCATCCGTTTCATACTGCACCACTTCATTCGTCAGTTTCAGTTCGATGATATTTTTCCATCCATACATAAAGTCAGGGTGCCGGAGGGTGGTCCGTATAAAAGTGGGGGTTTTTTCTAATCCATAAAGTGGCATATAGCTTAATGAATCCCGGTTGGGGTACCAGCTTAAGAGACCGAGTTCTGGAATTTCCACCACTCTGTCTGGAGTAAACAGTTCTTCGTAAGTGATTTTTTGATCTATGCCATTTTCGAGGTAATGGGCGCCGGATTTTCCTGCCAATACAATGTTCCGGGGATTCCAGCTTATTTTATAATGCCAGGGATTATCATCACTTTCAGGGGCCACCAGGCCACCACAATGTGATTTGAAAGAAGTGACCGTGCCGCCTTTTTCATGAATATCATCAATGATCTGCATAGCACTCATGTGATCAATACCGGGGTCGAGGCCCATTTCATAGAGGAAAAGCAGTTTCTTGTTGTCAATACCGGGTCTCAGTTTGCTGATCGCTTCATCCACATAAGAAGCTGTGAGCAGGTGCTTTTCTGCCTCCAGGCATGATTCTGCTACTTTTATATGAAGAGAGGGCGGTAATAAGGATATTACTATATCAGCAGAGCGGATATGCTTATTCCTTTCTTCTTCATTGGCAATATCAAAGGAGGAGGCCACTGCTTTTTGGGACTTCCCGATCTTTGCCTGCACGAGTTTCAGGTCCGCATCCACCACTATTACCTTCCAGTTTTCAGTAATG
>JAEUVL010000008.1 GCA_016786965.1 Chitinophagaceae bacterium | reverse complement strand
GCTGGAAAATAAAAGAGACACAATTATAAGAACGGTTAAATAAGAAAGTATGAAAAGCTTGCCCATCAGAACTACTGTAGTAGGAAGCTACCCTTTTCCCGGGTGGCTGGAATTTGCTTCGCAAAACCTCGGCAAATTCGGCGCTGCTGATATAGAAGAAATCATAGAAGACGCAGTGATAGCTGCCATTCACGACCAGGTGGCAGCCGGGTTGGATGTGATCACCGATGGCGAACAAACAAGATTGGATTTCAACCTCTCTTTTTATGGCTACATAAAAGGAATAGAAAACAACGAATCAGAAACAAGAAAATTTGGTCCCCCGGCACACGATCAACGGGGCAAAAATTCAATCACTGGTGAACTTTTTGCTCCCAATGGATTAGGAGCGGTAAAAGAATTTCAGCGGTTGAAAAAATTGGCACCAAACGGGCCCGTACTCAAGGCAAGTATACCCGGCCCCTATACACTTAGTGGAAGATTATTGCCGAATGAAAAATACAGATCTCGGTTTGATATTACCGAAGCATTATTGCCTATGGTTCGAAGTGAACTGGAAGCCCTCGTGGCAGCAGGCTGTACTGAAATAACAGTAGATGAGCCCAGCATGAGTTGCTATGCCTACAAAGAAGACACAAAGAAATTTGTTGATATCTTCAACAGAACAGTAAAGCCTGTGGTGGGTAAATGCAACCTGAGTACGCATTTATGTTTTGGTAATTTTAAAGGAAGGCCGGTTGGTTACCGGAGTATCAAACCCATGCTGCCAGACTTTCTAGATATGACAGTGGATGAGATACATATAGAAATGGCAAACCGGGAATTTGCGGAAATAGAATTGCTACAACCTTTTGCAGAAAAAATGCATGTGGCTGTGGGTATCATTGATGTGAAAAATTATTACATAGAATCAGTAGACGATGTGGTGGAACGCATCAATAAATGTTTGAAATATGTACCCGCAGAAAAATTATCTGTGGCACCGGATTGCGGCCTGAGCCAGACAGCCCGTTGGGCATCCCGGCAAAAGCTGATCAATATGGTGAAAGGGGCAAAGAAAGTAAGAGAGAGTCTTTAGTTATATAATCGATAGTGCAAAAATGGAACTGATCAAGGCCATAAAAAAAGATGAAGCGCTGGTAGCAGAAATGGATTCGCTGCTGACAGATGATCAACAGTTTCATATCTGGTGGCTGGGACAAAGTGGTTATTTATTGCAATGGAATGGGAAAAGAGTGCTGATAGATCCGTACCTCTCCGATTCTTTGACAACTAAATACGCAACAACAGATAAACCACACACCAGGATGAGTGAATTGGTGATAAAGCCGGAATTGCTGAAAGGGATATCTGTAGTTACATCAAGTCATAACCATACAGACCACCTGGATGCAGAAACGCTGATACCGGTATTAAAAAATAACTCCGATGCTCAATTTATTATTCCGGAAGCGAACCGTGATTTTGTGGCTGAACGGGTGAAATGCGACAACGGGTTTCCGATAGGGCTGAATGACGGGCGATCATTAACCATCGGTGAATTCACTTTTCATGGTATCCCTGCTAAACATAATCAGATAGACCGGGATGAAAAGGGCAATTGTAAATACATAGGTTATGTGATTGAGTTTGGCCCATACAAGATATATCACAGTGGCGATACGCTTTGGTTTGAAGAGATGGAAACATTACTGAAGCCATTCCGGCTTGATTTGGCTTTGCTGCCCATTAATGGCAACGACCCGGCCCGAAAAGTAGCAGGTAATCTGGATGTAAAAGAGGCGGCTCAATTGGCTAAGCTTTTAGGGGTAAACTGTGTTATTCCTTGTCATTATGATATGTTTTTGTTTAACACGGCCAATGTAGTTGATTTTGTAACGGAAGCAGAGAAATTAGGTCAGCCATATGCTATTTTACGTGGCGGCGAATATTATTCAGCATAATCATATTTTTTTCATGAACAAATTCTTTTCATCATCACCCGCAGGTCAGGATTTCGGAATTGCACTGGTAAGGCTCATCACCGGTATTTTGCTGGTATGGCATGGTTGGGAAACCTTCGACGCAGAAAAGATGAAAATGTACACCGGCTGGTTTGTGGAAAGAAAGTATGCCAATCCGGCGGCTTGGGCATATGCAGGAAAGATAGCTGAGCTGCTGGCAGGTATTGGTTTTGTACTCGGTTTATTTACCAGGTTAGCAGCAATAATTGCAATTGTCGCTTTTGCCGGTATCATTTTTATCTTGGGCGATAAAGGAAAAATATTCCAGGGAGACCAGCATCCCTTCCTGTTCATATTATTGAGTGTGGTATTCTTGTTTACAGGGCCGGGAGCCTTGAGTTTGGATGGGGTGTTGTTTAAGAAGGTTAAGTAATATGGAAATAGGTGAATTGAAAACGAAAGCATACCTGGGGGATTTAATTTCAATAGCTGATAAGATATATATATGAGTAGTCATAGTACAACCCACAGAAGAATGAATAGCGACCAGGACGATGAAGAGTGCGACGCAACAAAGCTGATCAGGGAACTGAAGCTGGTTAAGTAAAAATAATGTCAGATAGTTTAGACATACATATAAACACAAAAGGCACCGATGCTAACCGGTATGACGCTATCGTTATCGGTAGCGGCATCAGTGGTGGATGGGCCGCAAAAGAGTTGTGTGAAAAAGGATTGAAGACCCTGGTATTGGAAAGGGGGCGAGATGTAAAGCATATAAAAGATTATCCCACTGCTAACCTGTCAAGATGGGAACTTCCACATCGCGGTTCCATTACCAATGAAACACGAATACAAAACCCACTTATAAACAAGGCGGCTGGATATTCAGAAGACACACAGCATTTCTTTATAAAAGATGCTGACCATCCTTATGTGCAGGAAAAACCTTTTCAATGGGTGAGGGGCTACCAGGTAGGGGGAAAATCATTGACGTGGGGAAGGGCCTGTGCAAGATGGAGCGAGTATGATTTTACAGCACCGAAGCGGTATGGCTATGGAGAA
>JAEUVL010001089.1 GCA_016786965.1 Chitinophagaceae bacterium | reverse complement strand
AGTGGGCATAGGCGTGTATAATAATGAATTCAGGATACATACAGACTACTCCGGCGCAGATATAACTATGGGTTATCAGAACAATGCAGCAGTATTCACTGAACTGATGCGGGTAAAAGGTACTGGCTTTGTGGGTATTGGCAACAACAGTCCTACCCGGCCACTCTCCTTCCCGGCCACGCTTGGAGAAAAGATCTTGCTTTATCCCGGTGGCACTGGTGAAGTAGGTATCGGTGTATATGGAAATGAACTGCGCCTGCACTGCGACAACCCCGGTTCGATGGTGTCTTTCGGCACACAGGATAATGCCGGTGTCTTTACACAGGCAGGCCGTTTCCAGTTAACAGGCGGCTATGGCCTGTATATAAACGGAAATATCTGGGCCAATGGCACCACCTACGCCAGTGATGCCCGCTTCAAACAAAATATTACATCTATTGGCACACCACTACAAAGACTGATGCTGTTGCGTGGTGTGGAGTACGAAATGAAAGACGGTGAATTTTCAAAAAACAATTTTCAGCCCGGCCGCCAGATGGGGTTGATAGCACAGGAGGTTGAAAAAATAGTACCCGAAGCCGTACGTGAACAGGACGGTTACAAAGGAGTGGATTATGCCCGGTTGGTGCCACTGCTGATCGAAAGCATCAAAGAATTGAAAAAAGAAAATGAGGCGCAACAAAAACTGATCGATCAATTACTAAAGAACAAAAAATGAAAAAGATAATCATACTATCCCTTTTCATTTCTACCAGCACAATTTGTTTTTCACAAAATGTAGGTATTGGCACAACAACCCCAGTTGCCCGTCTGCATGTAAAAGACAGCAATGTGGTTTTCTCCGCACCAGGGTTTCCGCTGACTGTAACACCTGGGAGTCCTCCTTTAAACGGGGCTGGCAGCAGGATGATGTGGTATGCAGATAAAGCAGCTTTCCGTGTTGGCACTGTAACCGATGACCGGTGGGACAAAGACAATGTCGGCCCGTTTTCTTTTGCTGCCGGTTTCAACACACGAGCTGTTGGTGAAGGGGCTTTTGCCGGAGGAGCTTACTCTGCTGCTGACGGAGATAACTCAGTAGCCATGGGCGGGGGCAATGCATCCGGAGTGAATTCCATCGGGTTAGGTGCGAATGCATTTGCTTATGGAAATTATTCCTTGGCCCTGGGATATAATGCCAATGTAACATCTTTCGCAGCATTTGCAACTGCCATTGGCCCTCTTACAACTGCCTCAGGTCCCTATTCGACTGTAGTAGGACATGAGGCAACTGCAGCAGGTAGTTTCAGTTTATCACTGGGTTATCGCACTATTGCAACTAACGGTGCAACCGCTATTGGCTACGAAACAAATGCAGCAGGTTTTTACTCCACTGCTATGGGAGATTCCACAATTGCCTATGGCATTTCATCAATAGCTGTTGGTCACAAAGCTAGGGCATACGCTGATTTTTCGGTTGCGTTTGGCAATAACACTAAAGCTAAAGCAACCAACTCATTTGTTGTTGGTGCATTTAATGACACAACAGCCACCAACCGGATATTTGAAATTGGCAAAGGCACCGCGGATAATCTTCGCAGCAATGCAATGACGGTTCTTACCAACGGAAATGTTGGCATCGGTGATAATAACCCGATCACCAAATTATCTGTTGCAGGATCCGGACTCATTAATGGCAGCCTGACTGTCGGAAGTCTTTCCGGCTTCCCGTATACTTTGGATGTATTCGGAACAGGTATGTTCAGGGGAAGTAATTATCTCAGCCTTATCAACAGTTCGGGTACAGAAGATACATATATCAGGGGTGGCAAATCATCTTCAAAAGTTTTTATCAATGATATTGCTAACATGGGGCCAGTCATAACGGCCAGCAATGTTGGTATTGGCAATACAAATCCGTTGCGCCCTCTGTCTTTTTCGGCATCACTTGGAGAAAAGATCTTGCTTTATCCGGGAGGGACAGGCGAAGTGGGTATCGGCGTATATGGCAATGAACTGCGGCTGCACTGTGATAATCCCGGCTCCATGGTTTCTTTTGGCACGCAGGATAATGCCGGGGTTTTTACACAGGCAGGCCGCTTCCAGTTAACAGGCGGCTATGGCCTGTATGTAAACGGAAATATCTGGGCCAATGGCACCACCTATGCCAGTGATGAAAGATTCAAACAAAATATTACTGCTATTAAGAACCCGCTGCAAAAGTTGATGCTGCTTAATGGTGTGGAATATGAAATGAAGGTGACGGATTTTAAACAAAACAATTTCCAATCACAACGGCAGATCGGCTTACTGGCGCAAA
>JAEUVL010001061.1 GCA_016786965.1 Chitinophagaceae bacterium | reverse complement strand
CGCCGGCATGATAGCCACAGGCAATATTTGCCCATGCGATATGAGGCATTAGGAGTTCATCATTGCCTGTTCCTTCTCCCATATCACAATTAATGTATGGGTGCATACAGGTAGTTTTGTAGTTTTAAGATACAGGCATTTTGGAGTTGCTGCAAATGCTGTTGCTGGCGGCCAAGCATTTCTTCAGCTGTGGCATGGTCTGCCAGGCGAAACCAGATGCCATCACCTGCTTTCAGCTGTGCCAGCCGGGAATGATGAGCCGTGATGACCGTGGCGACCTTTGGATAACCACCCGCCGTTTGATGGTCTGCCATCAACACAATCAATTTCCCATCTGGCAATAATTGAATGGTGCCAAAGCATACTGCAGAAGAGATCATTTCCTCATTTGTTACTGCTTGCAAGGGGTTGTTCAGCAGCCGGTACCCCATACGATCAGACTGTTTTGTTACAATGAATGGAGTGGATATAAAAAGATCTTTTGCTTCACCAGTCAGCCTGTCCCATTCGCTTCCCGGCAATACCAGTAGTTCTTTTGTATTCTCACAAAACTTTATGTCAGCTGACCATGGTAATACTTTAAATTCTTCTTCTTTTAAAAATGGCAGTGTTTCTTCTTTTCTTTTTATCCTGATCTCATCTCCTTTTTCCAGGCTCCGCCCTTTGTAGCCACCAACGCCTGCTTTCAGGTTAGTGCTTTTGCTTTGCAGCCAATCTATCGCTTCCAAACCGCCTCTTACAGCCAGGTAGGCCCTGGCGCCGTGCAAGGGCCGGTGAAACTGCAGGGCATCATTTTTATTTACAGCGATGCAATGCAGATTTGGCACGGGCTCCCCATTAATGCTCGCAGAAAAATCAGCACCGCTTAATGCGATCAACGCCGGCTGGGAAAACATAAATACCGATGCAGGGAAATGTAATTCTATCACAGCTTCATTTAGCTCATTACCCACCAATGCATTAGCCACCTGCATAGCATACCGGTCCATCGCTCCATTCGGATTGATACCGAGGTGCTGGTGACCATAACGGCCACCATCCTGTATGGTATCCATGATACCGGCTTTAATAATTTTCAAACTCATTTATGTCGACTAAATACAGACTTATGACTCCCTGTTCTTGTCTTCCGCTTCTTTTATTGTATCAAAATCTTCCTTTGAAATGGAATAAAACTCCACCCTATCACCCGTTTTCAGTAAGGAGGATTCCTCTTTGCTGCTGTCAAACAATTTCAATGGCGTTCTGCCAATGATCTGCCATCCTCCGGGTGAATCCATTGGATAGATACCTGTTTGCCTGCCTGCAATACCCACACTTCCTGATAATATACTATGTGGTTGGGTTTTACGGGGCATTTCAATTCTTTTATCCACTTCTCCCATGTAGGGAAAGCCGGGCAGGAATCCCAGCATAAATACTTTATAAATTGTAGTGGTGTGGATATGTACCACCTCTTCGATATCAAGATTTTTGGCCATAGCAAGCGCCGACAGGTCTTTGGCCCAATTTGTATCGTAACAAACCGGTATTTTAAAAAACCGGGCTGCGGGACTTTCTGTTGCAGTTAAATCCTGTAGTATCTCCGCGGCTTTGCTTTTTACCCATTCATAAGCGGTGGTGCCGGCAGGAATCGTTTTACGAAGCAACACCGGGTCGTAGAATAATGTAAGGGCACTGTATGATGGTAAAGCTTCTATAAAACCTGGGAAAGGGTCTTGCCGTATCTTATTAAACTGCTGAATAACGTTTTCATTAATAGCCTCATCAATGCAATTACCGAAGTCAATTGTAATCGCACTGTCACCCAGGGGAAAAATACGGTATGGAAACCCGGTAGTATTCATTTAAATAGCTTTGAAGATAACAACTTAGCTCATACAGCCAATGCCACCTACCGGCCTAAATAGTACCTTTACGTCCAATGGGTAAATTAAACCGACGAGATACTCTTAACCTGCTTTCTAAGCTTAGCTTTCGCCGGGCCTGGAATGGAATGAAGGTGCTGAGTAGTTTTTACATTAGCAAATGGACAAAAAGACCGGTGCAATGGGGCTATCCCGTCTCTATATCATTTGAGCCTACTACGTCTTGCAACCTCCGCTGCCCCGAATGTCCCAGCGGGCTACGGGCTTTTACCCGGCCCACAGGTATGTTGCAAAAAGATTTCTTTAGCGAAACGATAGACCAGTTGCATAAAGAGCTGATGTATCTCATATTTTATTTCCAGGGTGAGCCTTATCTTAATCCCGGTTTTTTGGATATGGTGGAATATGCTTCTAAAAAGAAGATCTATACCGCCACTTCTACTAATGCACATTACCTGACCGATACGAACGCCAGGCGAACCATTGAAAGCGGACTTGACCGGCTTATTATTTCAATCGACGGCACCACTCAGGATGTGTATCAGCAATACCGGGTAGGTGGCCATCTTAATAAAGTAATTGAAGGCGCAAAAAATATTGTGCGGTGGAAAAAGGAACTGAAAAGTAAAACACCATTCATTGTTTTCCAGTTTTTGGTAGTAAAGCCGAATGAACACCAGATAGAAGAAGTAAAGAAATTGGGCAAAGAAATTGGGGTGGATGATGTGTGGTTTAAAACAGCCCAGGTGTATGACTATGAGAATGACCCGAACCAACTGATTCCCACCATTGACAAATACAGCCGCTACCGAAAAACGGATACCGGTTATGAGTTTAAAGGAAAACTGGCCAACCAATGCTGGCGCCTCTGGCATGACCCGGTGATAACCTGGGATGGGCTGGTGGCCCCTTGTTGTTTTGACAAGGATGCGCAGCATCAGTTGGGCGACCTGAAGAAAAAGCCTTTTAAAGAAATTTGGAAAAACGGAGAATACACTAAATTCAGGCAGCAGATATTAAAGGGCCGTAAGAATATTGATATCTGTGCCAATTGCAGTGAAGGGACAAAAGTGTGGGAGCGTTCATAAAAATAAAACATACTTAATATAAGCAACCGATGCAAATGCCTTCCTCCATATCTACCCGCTTACATTACCAGCACAAGGTGCTGGTAGATATCATAGATGGGTATAATGATGGGCAGATAAGGCAAAATATAGTGCCGGGTAAATGGTCCATCTTTGAAAATATCGTTCATCTGCAAACCTATCAGCATACTTTCATCAGCCGGGTAAAGCAAATATTGGATGGCCATAAACCGGAGTTTTCCCGTTATTCCGCAGAAGCAGATCCGTTGTTTTTGGATAATTGCCACAAATCGACCCGTGAAATAATGCAGGATCTCATCACCACCCGGAAAGAGATGACCGCCGGAATGCTTGGTTTTACAGCCACTGATTTAGCCAAAACAGGCACTCACCCTCATTTTGGTACTATGCATCTTCTGCAATGGATGAATTTCTTTTTACTGCACGAAGCACACCATCTGTTTACAGTATTTAAATTGGGGGCTGAACTGAAGAAGGGATAGTTAATCAGTTAATTAGGGGTTGTTTAATTGGTAAAAGGGTTCCACTTTCTTCAATAAAACCCCTGATTAAAGACTCGTCAACCAATTGACCAGTCAACTAATGAACTGATCTGGATTACCATTTCTTCATTTCATTAAAGATGGATGTGTAAAAGGAAGTAAAGCCTTCAAAAAAGTGGCGGAGGGAGTCTGTTACAATTTTCATGGTCAAATGATTAAAGGTTCGTGGTACAAAGCAAACTCTTTTCGGAATACCCGGCAATACCCAAAAGAGGTACTTTTTTGTCTGTTTGCTGCCCCGTCAATGTTAACAAATGGCTAAAGCAGTCATTCGGGAAAAATAAATTTGCCAGCTCAATGTTGCAACATTAATTTTGTACTAATCAATTTATTCAACTTAAAAAATAATACCATGAGCGATTTAAGGACCAATGTGGATCAACTGAACCAAATGATACTGGAAGGAAAGATCCTCGAAGCTTTTGAAAAATTCTATGCCGATGATGTAGTAATGCAGGACAATGATTATCCCGCCCGTGTTGGGAAGGAAGTAAACCGCCAGTTTGAAGAAGCATTTGTAACGGGCCTTACGGAATTCCGCGGGGCAAAGGTTGTGAATACTCTCATCAGCGACGGGCTGGCAGTAGTAGAGTGGTGGTTTGATTATACACATAAAGATTATGGTACTCGTAACTACACCCAGTTGGCCGTTCAACGCTGGAAAAATGGCAAGATCGTAGAAGAGAAATTTTATTATAATAATTAAGGCTGATACAGGCCTCGTCAAAAAGTTTTGGGCGGGTTTTACCAGCTTCGCCCAAAACTTTTTACTTTTAGTGTAGAAGCAATTATGATGGGTATAGAAAAAGATATTCAGCAGGCCAAATTTCGCAATCCGCACCAAAAGGCGGCCATCAACCTCATCTATACTCTTTCCTGGATGCGGGACAAGACCAAGTGTATTTTTGAGACGGAAGATATTACGGCCCAGCAATTCAACATTCTGCGAATCTTAAGAGGCAGTTTTCCCACTCCCCTATCCACTATGCAAATAAGGGAACGTATGCTGGAAAAAATGAGTGATACCAGCCGCATCGTTGACCGCCTCATTGCCAAAGGGTTAGTAAAAAAACTGACCTGTAAGGACGATCGGCGGCTGGTAGATGTGATCATCACGGATAAAGGGAAAAAATTACTCGAAAGGCTTGATGCCCGGCAGGATGAAATAGACGGAGTGCTAAAAAATCTTTCAGAAAAAGATGCTAATATTTTGAGTGAATTACTGGATAAGATCAGGGATGGGGCTGAATAATGTATTTTTGTCACTTACATTATTCATCCGAATCTGAACACATGATTAGAGCAGTTGTCCGTTTATTTTGCCTCCTTCTTTTACCCTCTGCCTCCCTTTTTGCCCAGCCCAAGTATGAATTCCGTGGTGTATGGGTGGCTACCGTAAATAATATAGACTGGCCACAAGCCAATGCAAACGATCCTGAAAAACAGAAAGCAGACTATATCAGCCTGCTGGAAATGCACCAGAAAAACGGGATGAACGCCATGATTGTACAGGTGAGGCCAGCTGCCGATGCCTTCTACCCCTCGCAATATGAACCCTGGAGCCAGTGGCTTACAGGTGTACAGGGTCAACCACCCTCCCCCTACTATGACCCGCTGGAATTCATGATAAAAGAAACCCATAAAAGAGGAATGGAGTTTCATGCCTGGCTGAACCCCTACCGGGCTGTTCATAATACGGGCGGATCTTCCATTGCCCCTAATCACATCACCCGTATCCACCCCGAATGGTTTCTTACTTATGGAGACAAGAAGTATTTCGATCCGGGAAATAAAGAGGCCCAAAAGTTCGTGGTCAATATTGTGCGGGATATTGTAAAACGGTACGATGTTGATGCCATTCACATGGATGATTATTTTTACCCTTACCGTATTCCGGGAAAGGAATTTCCTGATGCAGGCTCCTATGCACGTTCTGGCACTAAGCTGAACAAAGACGACTGGAGAAGGAGCAATGTCGATTCGATCATCGTAGCCCTTCATGCCGCTATCAGGCAGGAAAAGAAATTATGCCGGTTTGGTATTTCCCCTTTTGGGGTATGGCGAAATAAAAGCCAGGACCCTGAAGGAAGCGACAGCCAGGCCGGACAAACGAACTATGATGACCTGTATGCTGATGTTTTATTATGGTTGAAAAAAGGATGGATCGACTATATCACGCCGCAACTATACAGGGAGATAGGCGATGATAAAATGGCTTATGAAAAATTGCTGGATTGGTGGAGCCGCCACAGTTATGGTAAGCATATCTATATAGGCCACGGAATATACAGGGGGGTAAGTAAAGAAACAAAAGGCTGGGCCAACCCCATACAGCTACCTGACCAGATAAAACTACTCCGCCGCTACCCGAATGTGCAGGGAAGTATTTATTTCAGCAGTAAATCATTTGAAAAAAACCCACAGGGCTGGAATGACAGCCTGCAAAACACTTACTATAAATATCCTGCGCTGCTGCCGCCCATGCGCTGGATAGACAATGAAAAGCCCTGGCCGCCCATTGTACAAAGGACGATCACTAATGATTCGGTCATTCAGCTAACGGTGAGGCCCGACCCCCGAAACCGGGTGGAGATAAAGTACTATGTGGTTTACCAGTATGCGGCAGACTCTCACAGCGAAACATTTGGCAACTCGCCAAAGTATATTTCAAAGCTGGTGCCTATGCCGGGGGGCTTTGAGTTGAAGGAAGTGCTTTCTTCACAGCATTTTTCTTATCGCTATGTTATTACCGCCGTTGGCCGCAATAATAATGAAAGCGACCTGAGTGAAACGGCAATATTGGTACAACCAGGTGGGAAATGGGAATTCTATACGCCTTAAAGCATTACTTAGAAAGAAGAAGAAATACAAATAGAACCTTCCGCTGATTTTCTACCTTTGCTATGCTTACAATTAGTTTTTGCTGTAAGCAATTCTTAATTATTCATTTTTAATTTCCTTCTTATGCCCGGCTACGAACTCTGGAGTGACAAAGAAAGAAAAGAAGTAAACGATGTACTGGAAACCGGTATCCTGATGCGCTACGGTTTCGATGGCCCCCGCAAAGGCATATGGAAAAGCAAGGAACTGGAAACTGCTATCTGCGAAACATTTGGCTGCCAATATGCGCAGCTTACATCCAGCGGTACATCGGCACTCACAACAGCAATGAGTGCCTTGGGCATAGGCTATGGAGATGAGGTGATCACCCCTTCTTTTACTTTTGTCGCCTCATTTGAAGCGGTACTAAGCGTGGGCGCCATACCTGTATTAGTGGATATAGATGACACCTTAACCCTGAGCCCTGAAGCCGTTCTAAAAGCCATTACCCCAAAAACAAAAGCCGTGATGCCCGTGCACATGTGCGGCAGCATGGCCGATATGGATGCACTGATCACCATTTGTAAAGAACACAACCTTATTTTGTTGGAAGATGCCTGCCAGAGCATTGGCGGTTCTTATAAAGGAAAATCATTGGGTACCATTGGCGACGCAGGAACCTTTTCTTTTGACTTTGTAAAAACAATGACCTGTGCCGAAGGCGGGGTAGTGATGACCAACCGGGAAGACGTTTATATAAAATCTGACGGTTATACAGATCATGGCCATGATCATAAAGGTGCCGACCGGGGTGCTGACCTGCACCCTTTCATTGGGTATAACTATCGCATATCCGAACTGCATGCAGCCGTAGGGCTGGCGCAAATAAAAAGACTAACAGAATTTTTGTCCCTGCAAAAGAAAAATCACGGGTTGCTAAAAGATATGCTGGCAAAAATTCCGGAGATCAGTTTCAGAAGAGTGCCAGACCCAGCCGGCGATAGCTGTAGTTTTATCAGTTGGTTTTTACCTACGGCAGAATTGACTAAAGCAGTGGTGGCCGAAATGAAGGCGCAGGGCATTTTGCCTGGCAATTTCTATTGGTTTGATAATAACTGGCATTATATCCGCAAGTGGGACCATCTGAAAAATTCCATTACTCTTAATGCACTGCACCCGGAAGTGAAGGCGCAGGTAATGCAGCAGGCCAATAAAGATTTTGCTGCCAGTGATGCGGTAATGAGCCGTTGTATCTCTACTTCCATCAGCTTATTGTGGACCGAAGAGCAGATACAAGAAAAAGGTGAAAAAATGGTGAATGCCGTAAGGAAGGTGCTGGCAGAGCAATCAGTTTCACTTTAGTATTCTATCTCGGTCTTATAGCATTTGGCTTTTGTTCCATCCAATTTACATAGTCCAGCGAACCTAACCGCAAGCGAATCGCAACAGAAGTCTTCTTTTGTAATTGCAGTTCCGCTTTACAAATAATCCCCAAATGGTCAGTGTAATATGATCCGCTTATACTCGCATATAAAATATCCCTTCGGGCTGGTTTAATTGCTGTATCCTTCGGCTGAATTTGGTCATTAGCTGGTAAATTGATACCAAAATCTGAATTTATAAAAAGAAGGTGTTTTCTAGAAAAGCCAAAATCATAAGGTTTCTTCTGCCCAAAAATCTCCCCCTGAAAGATTAACAGTAACACAACAAGAAAGAAAATTAACCGTTGGCGCATCTTTACTTTATTTGTACTTAAATTTACGGCATTATTTTTGTGCAACGGCCAGATTTTTTAACCGCCGCGCCCAAAGACTAAAATACTAAACGAACCATGGCCTTAAGCCAGAGCTTACAGCAGAAATTACTGCAAAAACTATCCCCCCAGCAGATTCAACTAATGAAACTGTTGCAGGTACCTACGGCCAATCTCGACACCCGGATTAAAGAAGAGCTGGAAGAGAACCCCGCCCTGGAACTGGATGAAGATAAACATGAAGATGCAGATGATATGAAAGATGAATTTGCCGATGCACCCGACAGTGACTCAGAGGAGGCAGACGGCAGCGAGGATGAATACGAAAATATTGATGTAAGCGAATATGTGTCAGAAGGTGATGATGAAGTAGGTGATTACAAACTCCGGGATGATAACTACCCGGAAGAAGACGAAGGCCGCCAATTACCTTTTAAAACAGAAACCAGTTTTTATGAACTGCTGCTGAACCAATTGGGCCTCCTTAAACTGGAAGAAAAAGAACAAGCTATTGCCGAACAAATTGTGGGCAGTATAGATGAGGACGGATACCTGCGCCGGGAAACAGCTGCCATTGTGGATGACCTCGCCTTTCGTCAAAACATCATTTCCTCGGAACCGGAAGTAGAAGCGCTGATAAAACGCATCCAGCAGTTTGAGCCGGCAGGAGTGGCCGCCCGAAACCTCCAGGAGTGCCTGCTGCTGCAGCTTTACCGTCAGAAAGATGAGGGTTTATCTGTGGACATCGCCATCAAAGCCATTACCAAGTACTTCGACGAGTTTACCAAAAAGCATTATGAAAAGATACAGCGGGGGCTGAATATTGACGACGACCAGTTACGGGAGGTAATGCAGCACATCATCCGCCTCAACCCCAAGCCCGGCGGTGTGGTGGGGGAAAACAATAAAGCCGAGAATTATGTAGTGCCGGATTTTTTCATCATGAATAATGCCGGTAAACTGGAACTCACCCTCAACAGCCGCAATGCACCCGAGCTGCGCATCAGCGAAGGCTACCGGGATATGCTGAAAGAATACGACCGAGGCGCAAAAAAAGACAAGCGGCAGAAAGAAGCTGTTCTCTTTATCAAGCAAAAGATCGACTCCGCCAAGTGGTTCATTGATGCCATCAAGCAGCGGCAGCATACCCTGCTCAGCACTATGAACGCCATCATGGAGCACCAGTACGATTTCTTCCTGACCGGTGACGAAACGGAACTGAAACCAATGATCTTAAAAGATATTGCAGAAAAGACCAACCTGGATATTTCCACTGTAAGTCGGGTGGCCAACAGCAAGTTTGTGCAAACCGAATTTGGCACCTACCGTCTCAAATTCTTCTTTAGTGAATCATTAAGCACCGACAGCGGCGAGGAAGTATCTACCCGGGAGGTGAAAAAGATACTCAGCAACCTGATTGAAGCCGAAGAGAAAAAACACCCATTGAGCGACGAGCGGCTGACTGAACTATTACAGGATAAAGGCTACAATATTGCCCGGCGAACAGTAGCCAAATACCGGGAACAATTGAACATTCCTGTAGCAAGGCTTAGAAAGGAACTCTAATCTCACCCCAATTTATTG
>JAEUVL010001060.1 GCA_016786965.1 Chitinophagaceae bacterium | reverse complement strand
ACTGCCCATAAAAATGCAATCGCAATCAGGTTAAAACAATAAGTATGGAGTTTAATATAGAAACCCTGGTACGGGAAAACATAAAAAAGATGACCGCTTACTCATCAGCCCGGCATGAGTTTACCGGTGCGGCCAGTATTTACCTTGATGCCAATGAGAACTCCTTTGGTTCTCCCCTGCCGGCAAATTATAATCGCTATCCCGATCCTTTGCAACTCACCCTGAAAGAAAAGATCAGCCAGATAAAAGGCATCCCCGTTCAGAACATTTTTACTGGCAACGGAAGTGACGAAGCCATTGACCTGCTCTTCCGGATATTTTGTGAACCGGGAAAAGACAATGTCATCATCTTCCCTCCCACTTACGGCATGTATGAAGTATGTGCAGAAATGAATGACATTAAAGTAAAAAAGGTTCCCCTGCTCGAAGATTTTCAACTGGACCTCGAAGGCATAGAACAAGCCATAGACAGTAACACCAAACTCATCTTTGTTTGTTCACCAAATAATCCCACCGGCAACAGCATCAGCCGCAGCGATATCGAAATACTGCTGAATAATTTTGATGGACTGGTCATCATCGATGAAGCCTATATCAATTATGCCAAACAAAAAACCTTTATCCCCGAACTCACAGAATATCCCAACCTGGTAATATTACAAACACTGTCCAAAGCATGGGGATTGGCAGGACTAAGACTTGGAATGGCCTTCGCCGGCCTGCCGGTCATCAGCTACATGAACAAAGTAAAATACCCTTACAACATCAATACCGCCACACAACAACTGGCCATCGAAGCACTAAGTAATATTTCCAGTGTCAACAACTGGACGAAAACAACTGTTGAACAAAGAGAATGGCTCGCTGAGGAGCTCGGCAAATTGCCATTCACCCAAAAAATATATCCGTCCGATGCAAACTTCCTGCTGGTAAAAATGACCGCCGCCAAACTCATCTATACCTATCTGACTGAAAAAGGAATTATTGTACGGGACCGCTCCAATGTACTACTGTGTAATGATTGCTTACGTATTACGATCGGCACACCGGATGAGAACAATCAATTGATAGAACGCTTAAAAGAATATACCGCATGAAAAAAATATTATTCATCGACCGGGACGGAACACTGATCAAAGAAGCCCCGCCCACCTACCAGTTAGATTCATTTGATAAATTAGAATTCTATCCGGATATGTTCACCTGGATGAAAAAGATAGCCACCGAACTCGACTTCGAATTGATCATGGTCACCAACCAGGACGGGTTGGGCACCCCCTCCTTTCCCGAAGACACATTCCATCCCGTTCACCAGTTTGTAATGAAAAGCCTCGCCAACGAAGGCATCCACTTTGCAGAAGTGCATATAGACAGATCATTTCCTTCAGATAATGCACCTACACGTAAGCCCGGCACAGGAATGCTCACACAATACTTAAATAACCCCGGGTATGATATAGCAGGTTCCTTTGTAATAGGCGACCGGATCACAGATGTTCAGTTGGCAAAAAATCTTGGCTGCAAAGCCATCTGGCTGAATAACGATGCCAGCCTCGGGGCAGCTGAGATCAATCATAAAGCGGCGGACCTTCACACCACAGTATCGCTGGAAACAACGAACTGGAAATCCATTTATGAATTTCTGCTGCTCGGCAACCGCATCATTCAGCATGAGCGAAATACCAATGAAACAAAGATCAGCGTATCACTGAATCTTGATGGAAAGGGAACTGCTGCAATTAATACCGGGCTCCACTTTTTTGATCATATGCTCGAGCAACTAAGCAGGCACAGCAGTATTGATATTACGCTTACCACAAATGGCGATCTGCATATAGATGAGCACCACACCATCGAAGACACCGCAATTGCCCTCGGCGAAGCATTCGCCATCGCACTGGGAAATAAAAAAGGGATCGAAAGATATGGGTTTACCCTGCCCATGGATGATTGCCTCGCCCAGGTGGCCATCGACTTTGGCGGAAGAAGCTGGCTGGTATGGGATGCCGGGTTTAAAAGAGAAAAGATCGGGGATATGCCTGCCGAAATGTTCTACCACTTTTTTAAATCCTTC
>JAEUVL010001049.1 GCA_016786965.1 Chitinophagaceae bacterium | reverse complement strand
CGGCGGTATCGGGCAGGAATGATGTAGCGGGCTTCATGTGCTGGTGTCATGGAAGTTAATTTATACAGAAAGTTATGAAATGCAGCCGTAATCAATGCCTGGAAGACACATCGGGTAGTAAGTTATAAGCTGAAATAAATGAATGCGGTCTTTGCCGGCTTTCTTAACCTGGCTGCCGGGAAAGGATTTTGGTGAAACGATTTAAATCTGCTTCAGGGTGCAGAGATTGTTGGCGAATCATATGGTCAACGAGTTGTTTGGCAAAATAAGGGGCCAGTGAGCAACCTTTGGTGCCCATGCCATTGAGCAGACCAACACGAGGCTGCAATGGATGAAAACCTACGAAGGGACGCCGCTCCAACGTAGCCGGTCTGATACCAGCCAGGTGTGAAATGATACGAAAGGGCACTTTAAGCCAGTGTTGTAAAAGTTGCTCTGTTTTTTCCCTGAATTCAATGGTAGGGTCTTCATTATCAAATTGCCAGGCATAACTGGAGCCGATCCACCATAAGCCTGGTGTAGCCAGTGGAGCAAGCAACATTCCTTTTTTATAAATATGTGTAACTGGCAGATCGGGTATTTCTGCAAGAAGGACTTCGCCTTTGTTGGGGGCAAACGGAAGAAGGGTAAAATAAGGATGCTGATGTGCAGCGGCACCATCGCAGAAAATGACCCTGGAGGCCCGGATGTGTTTGTATTGGATATGTTCGGTAGTGATTTCTAATTGGGCAATATCGAATTCTTCTTTTATTAGCTGGTTGTTCTTTTCCAGGTGCTGCCGCCAGGCAGGTAACAATGATTCAAGGTTAGCGGTGTAAACGGGCTGAATGGTCCCGCACCCGAACTCGTAGCGAAAGAGATCATGATATTGTGTATCCTCAATGCAAAACTGTACATAAGTTGGGTCTTCTTCTACACGTTGCTGGAAACTAAGGCGCATTTGCGGGCTAGGAAAAAAGTCGACAATGTTCTTTTGTGAAATAGCTGTGATGCTTAATTCATTTCCTATTTCTGTATAGGCTTTCGATGCGAAAGGCAGAATGTTTTCTGCCATCCATACTGTAACATGACGACGGCCTGTTACAGGGTTGATGATACCCGCGGCGATACGGGAAGGGGAGTTCGGGAAATCGTTATCTATAACAAGGAATGACTTCTTTTCTTTTTGTAAATAATAGCTGAGCCAGGTACCGGATACTCCCTGGCCAATAATCAGATAGTCAACTTGCATATTGCAAAAATAAGGAAGGAACTGTCGAAGGAAGAAAGGTAACTTCAAGCCTTAGCCTCAGAAAACCTGGTTATTT
>JAEUVL010001045.1 GCA_016786965.1 Chitinophagaceae bacterium | reverse complement strand
GCAGAAGGAATGAAGCGGGCCATCAGGGCGGGTGTTCATTCTATTGAACATGGCACTAATATGGATGATGAAGCGATCGCTTTATTCAAACAATACGGCACCTGGTATGTGCCCACCCTTACTGCCGGTGCGGCAGTGGCCGATTCTGCTAAAAAACCGGGCTATTATCCGGCACTGGTAACGCCCAAAGCACTGGAGATAGGGCCTAAGATAAAAGCCACCCTGGCCAAAGCTTATAAAGCGGGGGTAAAGATCGCTTTCGGTACGGATGCGGGGGTGTATAAACACGGTATGAACTGGCTGGAGTTTGGCCTGATGATAGAAGCTGGTATGCCGGCCATGGAAACCATCAAAGCGGCGACCATCTATGCTGCTGAATTACTGGGAGAGAAAGACAAACTGGGTTCTATAGAAGCCGGTAAACTGGCCGACATAGTGGCAGTAGATGGCGATCCGCTGAAGGATGCAAAAGTATTTGGCAAAGTGGTGTTTGTGATGAAGGACGGAGTGGTGTATAAGCAATAGGAGTTGATAGATAATAGTTAGTTGAAAATTCCGGAAGTCCTCATTTACTATAGACTTGTAAAGCAGAACAAAGAAGTTTACAAGTACAGAAGACATTGAAGAATTTGTTGTTGCCTTATTTCTTCTTCATCAGCAGACCTTTCGCTTCAAGGTCTTTCAGTATCCATTCAAAAGCAGCTTTGGTAATGCGCTTGGCGATCTTCCCTTTCATGAGCCAAAAAGCTATGCCGGTGACTCCACCTCCTATCAACCCGCCAACCCTACTGAAAAAATTTGACCGGTAATATTTGTTCAGCCAGGCCATTGCTTCCGATGGTGGTTTGATTATTGGTTCTTTTTCATTGCCTTCTTTGGCTTTCTTATTATTTCCCTTGCTCTTTTTGTAGGCCAGTTCGAGCATCTTCTTTACTCGTTTCTTCATATTGTTTTTCTGAGAGAAGAGTTTACCAGGATCGTATTGTGGCCATTCCGTCACTGTTGTCTCAAACGGGTTATCTGTTTCGCCCAACAGCTTTTTTTTCAGCAGGTACATATTGGGAATAATGGGCAAAAAGAACTTTCCGTCTCTTTTAAATTTAAAGGTCTCCCGCATCTCTTCCGTCCAGCCCTGGTGTATGGGATGAATGATATTGTTTGCCTGGTCGTACTCAAAGGAAAAATAGGTTTTGAAAAAGTTTTTTGCATTGTTGCGCCCAAGAAAAAAATCGTGGCGCCGGAATTCAATATCCAAAAAACCGCTGAAAGCCATGGCCGCCCCGCAGGCAATAGGATGTGTTTCTGCTTCGTATCCTTTGAGTTCTTTATTGTAGGGTTTATAGCGCTTGGGATATATCTCACTTCTGAAATAATTTCCCGAACAGGCTTCCAGTACTTCGGCCCTCTTTACTTTGGCCTGGTCCCATAGGCTGTGGATGATAGCGGGCACAATAGTGAAGAGATCGTCGGGTTGTTTATATTCTTCT
>JAEUVL010001023.1 GCA_016786965.1 Chitinophagaceae bacterium | reverse complement strand
CAATCCCTCCCTTCTCAAAAAAAGCGCAGCATCCAGCGCAGAAGGGATTTCCTTCTCTGTTTTATGAAAAAAATCACGGGTCTTTATCAGCAGGCGTTTGCAGTAAGTATTGATCGTGTGTACAGAAAGATCAGCTTCTTCAGCCAGCTCGGCCTGCGATTTATGCGGAAAATAAGCCATATTCCGGGCTGTCTGCAGTTCATTTACGGAATACACTTTCATCCCCAGGAAATCAAGAAACACCTGTTCCAGGATAGCTTTCTCCTTTTCAGCTTCCCTGGCCCCGGAAGAATTATACATTCTTGGTTCAGTAGTGCTGTCAGCATTATACTCCCCGATCTTGGTAAACTCATCGAGGTAGGCCAGCAGCCTTTTCTTTTCATCATATTGAAATACTGAAGAGGTTTTCTTAAACTGGTAGTATTTTCCATTGGCATGACGCAAAACGATCTTGGTGGAAAAACGCTGTACCATAAACTCAAGCGGATAGGTTCCTGTACTCAGCAATTCATACATCTTCATGATCACCAGCAGCAAGGCTTTTTTAGAACCAGGATGTACCACCGAATCCCAGTATTTTTTCAGCGAAAATTCAGATTCCTGGTATCCGAGCCATTTCTGCACACCGTAACAATGTTCCATTTCAAACCGCTGCATATCCACCACAAAGAAAAAACGTTCATCGCCCAGGGTCTTTTGTAGTGAGCGGATTTCAGCCAGCTGACTGCTTTCCGGTACCACGGGTTTCATACTGTCAGTAATATGCTGATATAAACCCTGAACAAAATCCTTGAGGCTTGTAAAATCTGTATTTAGTTTTGATTTGGATGACATCTGTAAGGGTAATATATACAAAAAACATAACTTCTGCCCGGGGAAAATAACTGAAAAAAGGGTTTATTAAAAACGCCGGATGTCAATTCCTTGTAAACAATGTAAAACAGGCTCAGGAATCATTGCTTGGTAATGCTAAAGATAATATGCGTGTGGTGAATATTAAGTTTCCGAAAAACAGGGTATCCTGCCCTGGTTTCGACACGTTCATATGGCCTGATGCAATTGCAAACACTAATCCGCTAATAATAAACTTTATTCTACTTGCAGACTATTCAGATGGCTTGACCTATGCCTGGTGGTTTTACAATAGCTTTCCTGACGGCAGTGGTTTTCCCGACTTTTTATTCGAATGGGCAATCTTTTTTATAAATGGGCACTTGCTTTTTCACAATAGCCTTCAGCTTTTTCTTCAGAAAGCGGCCCGACGACCGGTCTGAGGGGGTAAAACAATATGCCTGACCACCCGTAGTGCAACTTACGCCTTTGCACTTGCTGTTAGCATAAAATGCTGTATGGTCCAGTATCATTTTATTAAATGGATAGGATGAATACATACACGCTTCTTTTACATCCACCATTACAGAGTCGTTGATGTTTTTTTCAAGAAAGTCAAACGCCATTGTGTCGTTTAACCGCAGCAGACGAAGGAAAGAATAATACCTGATCGTGTAAGACGGATGATCTGTCAACAGTAACACTTGATCCAGCGGCAGGGTGGCGAACAGGCTGTCGGCTTTTTTGCGGGGCTTTGAAATGCAGGTCAAACAACCGAGATAAAGTTGTTCAATATCATCCAAGCTAATCTCTGTTACAAGGACTGCCTTGGTTTTGCCGGATGTTTCAACTACCTGTGTATTGGCTTTATGTAGCAGACAACAACAACCTATACTCATCAGCAGGTATCTCATCACCTGTAAACGGTTTGGGCCAGGATATTATTTCCCGAACACCCAGCAGAAAGAGAAAGTTCTTTATATAATCAAAAAACCGCCCTGCTTTACAACAGGACGGTTTCTATACTTACATATATCATTATTAACGGAGGAACAACAGTTCCCTGTACTTTGGTAAATACCATTCACGGTCATCTACCAGCAGTTCCAGTTTGTCAACATGGTAACGTATCTCATCAAAGTAGGCATCTTTTACCTGGCTTTGATAAGCGATGGCTTTGGTGCGGGTGTCGCTCATGTTGTTACAGATCTTCCGGGCTTCGATCATCTTTTCCACCAGGTCGCTGGTCTT
>JAEUVL010001020.1 GCA_016786965.1 Chitinophagaceae bacterium | reverse complement strand
TGGAGTGGTGGTATTACTAATAACTGGATATGGCCGCCCAGCTCTCTTTCCACTTACAATTGTGGTAACGCTAACCTGCTGGAGTGTTTTGATAATTTTTATAAGAATAACCCGATCCGCTATCCGGGTGCCTGGAACTATACCAGGACCGGTGCCACCGCTGATAATGCCGCAGTGGACCTTTGGAAAACAGTCAGCGCCTATACGCATGCTTCCATTACCAAGCCGGGAAATAGTAACCCGCATGGTTATGATTGGGAAAGCAAGCCTGGTTCTTTCGATCGTACCATGCACCCCCGCAATGCACTGCAAAATGCTACTTGGTATGGGTCTGTATCAAATTATTACAAATGGAACGGCACTTATGCGTACATTCTTTTCCCAATTTATACCACTTCATTTAAAACAGATGCTGATGCCGTAAATGCAGGTGTGGCTGTTTTTGATAAAGGAGTACTGAGTAATGGGTCACAAAATAAACTCCGTTCGATGGTTTCCCGTGCGGATGCTTCTTTTGTCAGTCAGTTTGAAGAGCTGTACAATGCATGGGATAAAACAAAAGCTGCAAATGCTTCGTTGAGCGATCCTTCAATGTATTGTAAAAATCCAGAGTTTGAAAGACTTGCTGCCCTGTCACAAAAGAACAGCAAAGCAGCTATGTTGCTTGTGTTTGATAAGTTTGTGAACAAAGGCGATCATTTTATCGGAGATCTTTTGTTGTCACTTACTACAGACAAATATGGCCAGCTACTGGCAGATGTAAAAAAAGAACGATTAACCACACCTAATGATGCCCAGGGCCGTTATAAAGTTCATGGTGATCATGATAACGGAGTGCTTTACATAGAAAAGATCTTGCAGCAACTGGATGATAAAGAAATGACTACTCCTGTTGAAAAGTTTTTTTCTGTAATTGTATCTCCCAACCCGGTAAAAGATCAGTTTACGGTACAGATAACCCTGAAAACAGCTTCCCGAGTAAGCGTACAGGCCATTTCCGCTCAAAGCCGTATCAGCAGGCAACTGCGTTCTGATATTGAATTACCTGCCGGTACGCATCGCTTTAGCAGCAATACACAATTATTTGGCGCCTCGGCCGGTGATATTATTGCGGTTCAGGTAAGAGTGAATGGTGTGCTGCATACTGCAAAAGTATTAGTGCTGTAATATTGTAATAGGCCAAAACAAAAAAGAGTTGATAACAATTTAAAGGTTATCAACTCTTTTTTTATACTACCTGTGTTTGTTATTCAACAATCCGCAGCTTTGCATAGTTCAGCATGATCTTCTTTTCACCGTTGTGTTCAAATTTTACCGTGGCGATTGGATTATGTGCGGCACCTTCCATCTTCATGACTTCACCAAAACCAAACTTCTGATGCTCTACTTTTTGTCCTTCCTGCAGGTTGGATGTATCGCTGGCCACAAAATCAGGTGAGGGCACATGCTCTTTTACTTTTGCAGGCACCCCTTTTGGCGGCAGGTAAGAAGGCGTTGATTTTGTTGTTGCCGGCCCTGAATTATAATAAGTACCTGACTGTTGTCTTGCAGAGCCAGATTCGCCATCATCTACATTTTTAGCCCTCATCCGTTCAAAGGCAGAGCCTTTGCTCCACTTGCTGCCACCTACCTGATTTTTAGCTCCCCCTCCGGCAAAGCTTCGGTCCATATGCTGCTCGGGAATTTCTTCAATAAAACGGCTGGGTTCGTTTTGCACCAACTGGCCAAACCGGTAACGGGTATTGGCATAGGTGATCCACAAGCGTTGCTTCGCCCGGGTAATGACAACATAAAACAAGCGGCGTTCCTCTTCCAGTTCTTCTCTTGTATTGATGGCCATTGCATTGGGGAAAAGCATTTCTTCCAACCCGGCAGCAAATACACAACCAAACTCCAGGCCTTTAGCTGCATGTATCGTCATCAGTTTTACCGTATCTGCATCAGGATCCTTTTCATCTGCATCTGTAAGCAGGGTAATTTGCTGTAAATAGGAGGCCAGGCTTTTATCTACCACTTCACCATCTTCATTATCGGGGCTTTCAGTCCATTCTTTAATAGAGTTTAATAACTCCTGTATATTCTCATAACGTTGTACGCCTTCTGTGCTTTTATCGTTAAACAGTTCTTTTACCAGATTGGTTTGCTTCCCTACATGAAATGCCACTTCATACGCATTCTGTTTAGTGAGCATGCTGGCAAAACTTTGTATCATTGTCACAAATTCCTCCAGTGCTGTAAAAGTGCCTGCCCTGAAACCAAAGTCTTTTGCTTTCTCCAATACTTCCCACATACTGATATTGGCTGTATTTGCTTCCAGTACCAATTTATCGATGGTTGTTTTTCCGATTCCCCTTGCCGGATAATTGATAATGCGTTTGAGTGCTTCTTCGTCACTGGGGTTTACTATCAGGCGCAGATAGGCTACAATATCTTTGATCTCTTTTCTTTGGTAAAAGCTAATGCCCCCGTAAATCGTGTAGGCAATGCCCATTCTTCTCAATGCTTCTTCAAAGGCACGGCTCTGCGCATTGGTGCGATAAAGAATGGCAAAATCTTTATTACTGTAGTGGTTGCGTAGTTTCTGTTCCTGTATGCTATCGGCCACAAACTTTCCTTCGTCATTATCCGTCATCGTCCGTACCAACTTTATCTTTTCGCCTTCGCCATTATCAGTAAAAAGCACCTTCTCTATCTGCCCCTTATTGTTCTTTATCACTTCGTTGGCCACATGGAGAATACTTTTGGTGCTGCGGTAGTTCTGCTCCAACTTCACCAGCTTTACATCATCGTAATCTTTCTGAAACTGTAAGATATTCTCAATCGTAGCTCCCCGGAAGCTGTAAATACTCTGTGCATCATCCCCTACTACGCATACATTCTCATGCATGGCGCCCAGCAGTTTGATGATCTCATACTGCGCCGGGTTAGTGTCCTGGTACTCATCTATTAAAATGTATTTGAACTTATGCTGGTATTTGGAAAGGGCTTCCGGCACATTTTTAAGCAACTCGTAAAATTTCAATAGCAGGTCATCAAAGTCCATCGCCCCGTTTTTGAAGCACCGCTTCACATAAGCCTCGTATATCTGGCCAATGGCGGGACGATTGGCCCGCATATCTTCTTGCTGAATGGCATAATCATTCCTGTACTCTGCCGGGCCTACCAATGCATTCTTGGCTGAAGAAATCCGGTTGTAAACAATATTCGGTTTGTAATGTTTGTCATCCAGGTCCATTTCATTGATGACTGTCTTCACTACGCTTTTGGCATCATCAGTATCATAAATGGTAAAGCTTTTTGGATAGCCGATCTTATCTGCTTCAAACCGGAGTATCCTGGCAAAGACGGAGTGAAAAGTACCGATATACAGATTCCTCGCTTCTCCGTTACCCAATATCTTCTCCACCCGCTCCTTCATTTCCTTGGCGGCCTTATTGGTAAATGTAAGAGCCAGTATATTGAAAGCATCCACTTTGTGAGCGGCCATCAGGTGAATGATACGGGTGGTGAGAACTTTGGTTTTTCCACTGCCAGCTCCGGCCACTATCATTATTGGTCCATCTTTATGTAATACGGCCTCTTTTTGCCGCTCATTTAACCCCTGCAAATAATCGATCATGGCCGCAAGTTACGAAGTGCCGACCGAAGAAAAATAATCATATCAAAGGGGGAAAATGTCTTTTATCTGCTACCAATATACTCCAGCAACGACTTTTTGTTGCTTTCGTAAAAGAGTAATGTGGCTACCTGGTAATAGTTGCCTTTATCCACACAATAGTCATAGGCATACTTGGCAAACACCAGTTTTTTATCGTCGTAAAAAAAGAGTTCAACCAGTTTTTTCAACTGATCTGTGGTGAACATATTGTTCTTCAGCACAACTTTCGCCATTGTTAATTTATCATCATCAGAAAACTCTCCACTGATGGCTGACTTAAGTTTAGCAAACTCAGCAGCATCCACCACTCTCCGGTTACCATTACGGAAATCGTCCCGGTCAAAATCCGGTTCTGGGTTATTATAAATATCATTCCACTCGTCCCGCTCAATAGCTCTTTCATCAAATGCTACTTTGCCAAAACGCAACACGCATATCTCCATGTGTTTTTGTGCGGTAAGGGTGATACTTTT
>JAEUVL010000966.1 GCA_016786965.1 Chitinophagaceae bacterium | reverse complement strand
GCCAATTTCTTATTGCTGATGGCAATACTGATGGTGTTCAATGCATATGTATTGAATGACCTGATCCACCGGTTCCAGAAAAGGGCATTGCCTAAGCTGATGGACCGGTACGAAAGATTACTGCGCTGGGTATTAAAGGGCAAACGGCCGGTATGGGCATTTGTATCACTGTTCGGTGTATTTGCTTTTTCAGTGGCGATATTAATGGCAAGTATAAGCAGCGGCAGAACGAAGTCAACCTTCTTCCCCAGTGGTGACCCGAATATGGTATTCGTGTACCTGAAGATGCCGGTGGGCACGGATGTGAAATATACAGATAGTATTACCCATATCCTGGAAAGAAGGGTACAGAAAGTACTCGAGAATGAAAAGCCCGGAGCTGAAGGAAGCATTGTGGAAAGTATAATCACCAATGTGGCGGTAAGCGCCAATAATCCCAGGGATAATAACCGGAGTGTACAATCAAACCTCGGCCGTATCCAGGTATCATTTGTAGAATTTGAAAAAAGGCATGGTAAGCGTACGATGCCATATAAAGAAGCCATCAGGGAAGCCGTGCAGGGAATACCTGGTACCAACGTAGAAGTGGCCCAGGAAGACGGAGGCCCGCCCACCGATCCCCCGGTGAATATTGAAATAGTGGGAGATAATTTCGAGAACATCTCTTCTGTGGCCACCAACCTGTTCAATTTCCTGGATACCAACCGGGTGGAAGGAATTGAAAACCTGCAGCCAGATGTGGACCTGAAGAATCCTGAGATAACGGTGAATGTAGACAGGGAAAAAGCAATGATGGAAGGGATCAGTACCGGCCAGGTAGGGATGGAAATACGGACCGCCGTATTTGGTAAAGAAGTAAGCAAAATAAAAGACGGGGAGGATGAATACAAAATTCAGCTTCGCTATACCGACCTGATGCGGAATAACATTACCGACCTGATGAACATGCGGATCACTTTCATGGATATGAATACAATGCAGGTGAAATCCATACCTGTAAGTGCAGTGGCTACTGTAGATTATACAAGTACCACCGGGGGTGTAAAAAGAAAGAATGTAAGACGCACGATACAATTACAGGGTAACGTACTGGACCCCACTATGGTGGGCCCTATCAATACCCAACTGCAAAGCAGGATAGAGGAATTCAAACAGCGGTCGAAGATACCGGCAGATGTGACGATCAAACTGAGCGGACAAAGTGAGCAGGAAAAAGAAACGCAGGCATTTTTAGGTACTGCCTTTATGATCGCTATCGGCCTCATCTTCCTGATACTGGTTTTGCAGTTCAATTCTATGAGTAAGCCGTTCATTGTTATCACTGAGATATTCTTCTCTGTGATCGGAGTACTGATGGGCTATGCCATTACCGGAATGACGATCGCCACCATCATGTTGCTGGTAGGTATCGTAGGCCTTGCTGGTATTGTAATTAAGAATGGTATCCT
>JAEUVL010000905.1 GCA_016786965.1 Chitinophagaceae bacterium | reverse complement strand
ATGCCGGGAATAAACGTGGCTGACTGGTCTATGGTTTCCCCTACCTCAATAGCATAACTAAAGCGATCATCACTTTTCATCTTCTCCAGGGAAAGATAGGTTTCGAGATATTTCACCTCGTCATCAAGTGCGATCACTTCGTGGCCGGAGTTATTCAGGGTTTGCCGCACCAGGTGTGCAAACGTGGCCAGGTATTTATTTACCCCCTCCACATCCTTGTTCATTATAAAGTGCTGTACCGTATTGAGTGAGTTGAAAATGAAGTGAGGGTTCATTTGTGCCCGCAGGGCCATTTGCTCAAGTTCTGTCATTTTTTTCCCCAATAAGTTAATCTCAATTTCCCTCTCTTTGATGAGCAGCACCTCTCTTTGTTCAAAAAGTTTCTTTTGAAGTTTCCGTGAACGGTAAACAACTAACATAAATCCTAATGCAAAGAGAAATGCGCCTGCCACAAGCCCAATAATAAATTTTTGAAGTTTCTTTTCTTTATGCAAAGCGGTGATCTGAATATCCTTCTTCTCTGTCTCATACTTTGCCTGGGCCTGCGCCAGATTTCGGGCAGCCTTTTCATTTTTTAAACTATCATCCGCTTTGTTTGCGAGGTTTTGTGCATTATATGCATCCTTGTACCGGCCAAGTTTTTCAAAAATATCCGCCCTGAGTGTAAATAAATTCAAATCTGCAGCAGGCATGCTGTTCTCTTTTATCACCCCCAACGCCATTTCTGAATAATGCAACGCACTATCATACTTACCTGCCCGATAAAAATTACTGGACATACCTAAGAGAATATCATACTTATTGACATCTGAACCATTATACACTTTGCTGTCTTCCCATTGACGCCTGTATAAAACCTCAGCCTCCGCAAACCTTCCTTCCTTGCTACGCACCAACGCCATTACATTATTGAAGAAAGACCTGGTATAAATCAGCCTCATGGAATCCATGGGATTATTTGGCTGCCAGCCTGCTTTGTCATCCAGTATTATTTTACCAGTATTGACAGCTATGGCAGCCTGCTTCACGTTGTCCATTCTATTGTAATCATCAGCAAGCTCCCCATACAAGTTGATAAGCGTTATCGTATCTTTTACCTGTCTGCTCTTTTCAAGAGCCTGAGTTACCTTCTTGATCGCTTCCTCAAGATTTCCCTGTTCTTTATATATAAAGGAGAGATTGACCAAGGCTTTAGATGTCTCAGCGGTCATTCCGTTTTTCTCGTACAGTGCCAGTGCTTTAAAAAGTGCTTCTGTTGCCTGTTCATGCTTCGCCTGCACCCTCAACACCAACCCGGTATTGTTATATGCGTTTGCCACTTCTTTTTCATTGCCGGTTTTTCGGGCAATGTCCAGACAAAGCTCATAACAGTACAAAGCACTATCAAAATGCGGGCCGGGCAGGTAAAAGAATGCTACCCGTTTATATATTTCAATTTTCTCTTCTTCCCCTGCCGATGCTGCCTTCTTAAGCAGCTCTTTCACAGTTGGCTGCTCCTGGCAAAATGCCATACTCCAAAAAACTGAAAGCAATGCAGCTAAGATTGATTTACGCATAATGTCGGTTTTGAACTTACTTATTACTATTCACCGTCAGCCATTCCACCACATCATTCTTCTTTCTCCGGCTAACGGGTATGTGGGAGTTGTTGTCGATTACCAGCTCACCTCCCTCTCCTTTAATATATTGCTTCACATGATCTTTATTGACCAGATACGAATGATGCACTCGGCAGAATGAATAACCATCGAGCAACTGTTCATACTCGCCAAGGTTAATGGATGAACAGATGGAAGCTTGGTCCACGCAGAATATATAGGTATACTCCTTCTCAGCCTGGCAATAGAGAATGTCCTGCACCGGGATCATCTTGTACCCGTTCAGCACTGGTACTGCGATCCGATTGCTCTTAAAATGAGGATGTGCCAGTGTATGGATCAGGTTTTTCAGCTCTTGTTCGACAGAAAAGCGGCCGGCAGATTTGACCTTTTGCACCACCCTCACCAGTTCTCCTATCTCCACCGGCTTTAGAATATAATCCAGGGCATTGAACCGGATCGCCTGCATGGCATATTTCTCATATGCCGTCACAAAGATGACCCAAAAAGGAAATTCAGTATAACTGGAAAGGAGGTCAAAGCCTGTCTGGCCACCCAGCTCCACATCGAGGAATACGAGGTCAGGTTTAAGTTCCTGGATAAGCTGAATAGCTTCCTGTACTGTTGCAGCGGTTCCGTTCAGCGCCAGTTCCTCTGCACAGAATTTTTGAAGCAACATGCCAAGCACTTCGCGGTCCCGGGGATCGTCGTCAACAATAACAGTTTTAAGCATGTGGTCTGGTTTGGTATTCAATGTACAAAATGGGAAATAGCACCCCGCTTATGAAATCGTTAAATCGGGAAATTTATTGTCAATGTCTGGTCTTTTGCAGAGCCTGGCCGATATCTCTGCAGAGGAAATCAGGATCTTCTAATCCTATATACATCCGAATATACAGATGCGCTGTATTGGCCGGATCAAAATCTCCAGGGGGAATGCCTGCACATTTTGGTATCACCAGGCTTTCATGGCCGCCCCAGCTTACCGCCATCATGATATGCCGGAGTGATTCACAAAACTGAACGATATCTTCTCTTTTATGTGAGGTAAGGGTAAACGTAAGCAAACCACAGGCACCTTCCATCTGCGTTTTCGCCAATTCATACTGCGGGAAGGTTTCATCCAATGGAAACAATACGGACTCCACCTTCGGATGCTGCTTCAGAAACTGCAGCACTTCTTTTGTCGTTCGGGTAATTCGTTCTATCCTGGCCGGCAATGTTCTTAACCCCCTGATAAGCAACCATGCATTGAATGGCTGAATACCGCTGCCGATGTTCAGGTACTCGCTGTTGAATATCTTTTTCATCATGGTATGTGTCCCACACAACACACCACCAAGTGTGTCACTGTGTCCGCCTATATACTTGGTTGCTGTCTGCATCACCATATCAATACCCATACTGATGGGGCGTTGGTATAAAGGTGTACAATAACTATTGTCAATAAGTGTGGTGATCTGCCTTGATCTTGCAAAAGCCGCTACCTCCCTTATCGGTTGTATAGCATAATTCCAGCTATTGGGTGATTCCAGGTAATAAAATGTTGTATTT
>JAEUVL010000902.1 GCA_016786965.1 Chitinophagaceae bacterium | reverse complement strand
CTTGCGTGTCATCTTCGTTTCTCCTTGTATTAGTTAGCACTAACAAGAATAGCGAAAAAGAGACAGCAATCTGTCCGCTTCTTTGTGTCCATAACCGTTTTAAGTAAGCGTTAGCAACAACACGTTTTTGAGCTTAACCCGAGAAATTCATATTGCTTATGCTTGCATGGGGGTATGGGATTCGAACCGCTTCCAGCGGTCCCGCAACTTCTGCCATGACAGCATAGCTGCCAGGTGAAGATTGCCTTGCGACATGTCACTGGCATGTCTCATCCTCCATGCTACGCATTCAGGGTTTCGAATCCAACACTAAACAATATAAAAGAGCCTACCTTTCGGCAGAC
The DNA here is from genome assembly GCA_016786965.1 of Chitinophagaceae bacterium. Taxonomy (GTDB): domain Bacteria; phylum Bacteroidota; class Bacteroidia; order Chitinophagales; family Chitinophagaceae; genus JJ008. The sequence goes on along the minus strand of JAEUVL010000902.1, from coordinate 1,067 downwards.
TCTTTTATATTGGCTGGGCCTTTGGTCCCTAGTCCAATTTTTTGAGGAGGACAACCAAGATGAACTAGCAATTAAACAAGAAGTTAAGATGATTAGGGAGTTATTGGATGAGGAATAACTCAAACGAGCTCAGTGATTTTGTTAATGTCGTCGATAACTTTCCAAGCAACCTTTGCTGCACGATGAGAGGAAAATTCTTCACCACCTTCCAGGGCTTGTTGTTTCCAATTTTCGTGCAGCCTCTGGTTGGCCGTCACCATAATGCCCTTCGTAACTTTGAAAATGACTTCGTCAGTGTCACCATCAGCAACATAGTAAATTTCGCGAGCGTCCGGATACTTTTTTCGCAGAGTATTGACGGCGTCAGCCTTTACTGTAAAATCTTCGCCTTGCAAATGGATATCTTGAAGCATGTCACCCTCGCCGAACTCCATTCTGGAGTTGCAGTAAACAAAATCCATTGCGAGTTCATGGGCAACCTTGTCGGCTATTGGGCTCAGAGCGCCAGTAATCAAACCGACTACCAGACCTCGATCTTTCATAGCTTTTACCGTTTCTTTTGCGCCTTCGAGGTAGGTAAATTTCAGGATGATATCTTCAATATTCTTGCGGCTTGCTTGGCCACGCGCTTTCATCAAACGCGCCAAAATGTTGATCCACTCGGCATAGGTAAGAATACCTTCGCCTTCAGGCCCCAAACGGTAGAGGAACTCATCCTCTTCCGCAGTAATGCCCATGGCAAGGTTGAGGTCATACCAGGAATTTTCTTTAATCAGCGTCTTATTAAGGTCGAAGGCGATAATATTTGGCATACAGCCAATTATAGCGCATGGGGAGGGACAAAAGTTTGGACGACCTATTTCTCCTATCCAAAATCAAAACCAAAAATCACCCCGTTTACAGAGGTGATTCCAGTTCAAATACTATGGCTGGGGGTAAGGGATTCGAACCCCTGAATGCCGGGACCAAAACCCGGTGCCTTACCACTTGGCGAACCCCCAATGATGTATGAATGTACGGTACGGGACCGCCAGCTGGTGAGGTTTTGGTCCGGGACCTGTTTTTTG
>JAEUVL010000855.1 GCA_016786965.1 Chitinophagaceae bacterium | reverse complement strand
TGCAGACCATCTGAGGTGGCGCCTAATTGTATGGCATCGCCCTGGCAGATGGTGGTATCGTTGATGGCACGGAGTGTAACGGAATTTACCACTCTTACCCGCACCGAATCATTATTGATACAGCCGTTATCATTCAGGTTTACATAATACCAGGTGGTGCTGGTGGGGGACACGGTGGGTGTGCCGGTATTTGCATTGATGATATTTATGTTGGGCGTCCAGCTAAAGACACCGGTGCCGGTGGCATTGAGTTGCAGCGCATCATTACGGCATATCAGGGTATCTCTAAAAGCAAGGGTGATTATGGGTTTGTCCAAAATAGTAATGGTGGTGGAAATAGTGCTTCGGCAGCCTTTACTGTTGGTTACGGTAAGGGTCACTGTTTTGGTGCCACCGGTAGCATAGGTCCATTGGGGATGCTGCAGATGGGAGGTATCGGCGAGGGTGGTCTCATCACCAAAATTCCAACTCCAGCTATCTACCACGCCAAAGTCGGTACGGGTGGTATCGGTAAACAGGAAAGGGGAGGTGATGCAACTGCCGGCTGCCCTGAATCCCGGAAAGAAACCCGGGAATACATTGACCACCAGATCTGCACTGTCAATACAGAGGCCTGCGAGTGAAACCCTCAACCGTACAGTATAGGTGCCGGCTGCGGCATATATGTGGGGCGGTGGAAACTCAAGGAAAGAAGTGTCCTGGCTGCCGCTGGAAGGTTCACCGAAGGTCCAGTGATAAGTGGCGCCGGGCGGATTGGTCACATCGTTGGAAAAAGTAACAGCAAAACCATCGCAGGTGGTTGGTTTGGGGGCGAGTGAGGCATTTAATGGGTCGCAATCGCCCACCCGAATGTGTAATTCCTTTCTGGTAATGCCGATCAGTAGCCCGGCTCTGTATTCTTTTACGCATACGGATATTACATATTCACCAGAAGCTGCAGGGGCAATGCCACTAATTAATCCTGTTGTTGGATTGATAGTAACGCCTGGTCCCATCGGCTGTGTGCCAGAATAAGGGGCCTGGTATGGGACTGAAAAATAAGGCGGATTAGCGGCCGTTACCGGGGCAGAATTTGCAACACTTCCTCCTTCAATGGCATTGCAAAATTCGTATGCTAATGAATCGCCTACATTGATATCAGATGCCTGAAATGGATAGGAGAAAAAGCTTCCTCTGCATATCACTGCTGTATCATTTACCAGGAATAAAGGGCTGCTGTTTTGTTCAGCATTGGGCACAGGAGAAGAAGTGCCTGGAATAGCAATGGAAAATGTATTACCCACTTCGCCACTTGGAGGTACTAAGTTCTGAATACCCAATATCCGGCAACAACGCTGGTAAGCTATGATATACCCATCGGGAGAAGATGCGAGATCGATAGAAGGCAGATCATAGACTACAATGGTATAGTAGCATACAGCCTGGTTATCGGTGATGCAGGGTTCATCATAAGATTTACCTAACTGGTATTGATTAGTTAAGTTGACATTAGCATTTTGTATGAACTGGAATGTTCTTCCATTGAATATGCTGAAGTTGATCGGGTTTGATATCTGGGCCGGAGTGGCTGAACAGAGCATGTACACGGTAAGTGTAATATTATACCTGTTTGTGCCAGGTGCTGTTCCGGGGCCAAGGTATCTATAGGTAAAAAACCCTCCCTTGATATGGGCAGCCTCTGAAGGCGCTGAAAGGGCCAGAAAAGTAATTATAACGAGTAAAAGTCTTTTCATTAGCAGGATCAGTGGGCTTAAGATTTTAAATATCCAGCAAAAATTCCTCCAGGATCCGGTT
>JAEUVL010000844.1 GCA_016786965.1 Chitinophagaceae bacterium | reverse complement strand
ATATTTTTTAATGATCTGCCAGCCTATCCATTGACCAATATTGCCGGGAGAATCTTCCTGCGACAATCCCTGGGTAAAAGGCGATTCGCCGATATATGTTTGCAGTACCGATGGCGTAAGAGAATGCAGGTCTTCATTCTTGACAAGGTAGCTCCATATTTTCCCTTCATATTCATTACACCAGTCAAGCTGGCGCTGAGTATAACCGGTTTTAATAGAATCCGGTGTCGTGGGTAACAACTTATCCAGCAGGTACCAAAGCTTCCCCTTTTCTATCATCTGATCAATTAATGGCTTACCACCACTCTTGTCCGGAAAAATATCCGACACGATCAACTGCATGGCATCAGCAATGATATATTCTTTGCTGAAACGACGGCTGCGGTATTCCGGTGCCACATTAGACACAAAAAAAGGATCACTGTACACAGAAAACTTATTCCCCAGGTAAAACTGCAGGCTGATGCCCAGGAAATCAGGCCCCAGGAAATTGGGGGTTGGTCCTGTTTCCGATTGCGCCATCGCATCCACCGGGCCTGCAATGGTAGCAATAGAAGGCAGTTTGTATTGAGGGAAATAATACTTAACGTACTGGAAAGCCTTCTTAAAATCCTTTTCAATGTCTGCCGTATTCTTAAACACTGTATTCACTGTATCAAACAAACTGCCGCTCAGGTGTAAGAACCTTCTTACTCCCGGAATGGTGGAGGCGCTGTCCAGCCCCAATACATTCTCCAAAAAAATAGACGTGAGCACAGGATATTTTTCATTGAGCTGATTAAGGCCCGGCAGCACATTATTACTGTCAATTGCAAAAAACTCCCTGTCAAACCGGTTCAGTTTTACATCTACTGCAATGCCAGAAACATCCGGCGTCTTGTCCTTACTCTTACAGGCAAAAAAAGATACACAGAGAAGAAGGATGGCTATTTTTTTCATAGTGACTATTAACGGGAAAGTAGATAGATTGTTGTTACGAAGGTAATAGAAAACCAGGGCCAGTGGGCTGTTCCCCAGGCTGGTTTTTTATTACCCCTTTAGTTACAGGGGACTTAAATTTGTAAGATGAAAATCGCTTTAGCGCAGCAAAACTATCACATTGGGAATTTCGAAGACAATACCCGTAAGATCATCGAAGGAATTAAATGGGCAAAAGAACAGGGCGCCGACCTGGTCCTTTTTTCTGAACTATGTGTATGCGGCTATGCCCCCAGGGACTTTCTCGAGTTCGACGATTTTATCCGCAAATCATACCAGGCCATTGATAATATTAAAGAACATGCCGACACCATCGGCGTGCTGATAGGCGCCCCCGACCGCAACCCCGTACGGGAAGGGAAAGACCTCTTCAACGGTGCCTATTTTTTATATGAAAAAGAAATAAAAGCCGTCGCACATAAAACCTGCCTGCCCAATTATGATGTGTTTGATGAATACCGCTACTTCGAACCAGCCTATGAATGGAATGTCATCGAATTCAAAGGAAAAAAACTGGCAGTTGTTATTTGTGAAGACATCTGGAACCTTGGAGATAATCCCCTCTACCGCAACTGCCCGATGGATGAACTGATGAAACAGCAACCCGACCTCATGCTGAATCTTTCCGCTTCACCCTTTGATTATACCCATGTAGAAGACAGAAAGGCCATTGTAAAACTAAATGTGACCAAATACAAGCTGCCAATGCTGTATTGCAATTGCGTCGGCAGCCAGACAGAGATCGTTTTCGACGGGGCCTCGCTGGTCTTTGATAAACATGCCAACCTCGTAAAACAACTACCGTTGTTTGAAGAAGCCATGGACATATTTGACCTCAACGATGATGGCACCTTTGTACAACACGTACTTGTTCCTGCCAATGAATTACCCGACGCAGAATTCAACCCCCTCGAACTCGACTATCATTTATGCACCGCAGAGATCCACAATGCCATCGTGATGGCCATACGGGATTATTTTAAAAAAATGGGATTCACCAAAGCCATCCTTGGCAGTAGTGGCGGCATCGACAGTGCCGTAACCCTGGCGCTGGCCTGCGAGGCATTAGGGAAAGAAAATGTAAGGGCCATACTCATGCCCTCACAATATTCCACCGGTCATTCAGTAAGCGATGCCGAACAATTAAGCAGGAACCTCGGCAATCCTTATGATATCGTTCCTATTAAAAATATTTACGAGAGTTTTCTCACAGAACTAAAGCCCATCTACAAAGACCTGCCCTTTAGTTTAGCGGAAGAAAATATACAGGCAAGAACAAGAGGTAACTTACTAATGGCGATCGCCAATAAGTTTGGATACATCTTACTCAACACCTCAAATAAAAGCGAACTCGCTACCGGCTATGGCACTCTGTATGGCGATATGGCCGGTGGCATCGGTGTATTAGGTGATTGTTATAAAATGCAGGTGTATGCTTTGGCAAACTATATCAACCGCAATGGTGAGATTATTCCTCAAAACATTATCACTAAGCCCCCTTCAGCAGAACTGCGGCCCGGCCAAAAAGATGCAGATTCACTGCCCGACTATGCCATCCTCGACCGGGTATTGTATCAGTACATCGAACGCCGCCAGGGCCCAAATGAAATAAAAGCACAGGGATTTGATGCGGCCTTAGTGGACCGGGTACTCAAAATGGTGAATGTAAACGAATACAAACGAAACCAGTTCTGCCCCATTATCCGCATATCACCTAAAGCATTTGGTGTGGGAAGGCGGGTACCCATTGTAGGTAAATATTTAAGCTAAACAAGAAAGGCACCCCAAAAAGAGGTGCCTTTCTTCAGTAATATCAGTAAGGAAGATCAATGAACAAACGTAACTATGGCCGTTTGCGGCGAACCCAGCACCACTATAGCTTGTGAAAGCACCAAAGTTGATTCCGTCAGCGTCACCAGGGTAAAAGTGCTGCTGCCGCCGGTAAACAAAGTAGTGGAAATGAATAACTGGGTCTCACTGGCAAGGAAATTCCATGTATATGGACTGGTTTGAGGGTCCCCCGCATTACATTTTGTAGCCCCTTCATCAAGAGTGCCTGTACCTGCAGCCGCAAAAAGTATAGTATTATCTTTCTGGCAGGCCTGTAATGAAGAAGACACATCAGTGCCCCCCACAGTAGCGCTGCTGAAACGCCAGGAAGAAGCAGTTATCAATTCAGTTTTGGTCTTTGGTGGCACCGGATCGGGGTCATCATTCTTATCACAACCAGTCACCCCCAATAAAGTAAATGCCATGATAGTGGTCCAGAGAAGTCGCTGTTTTCGCATAATAGTTGGATTTTACACTAAAGTAGTTGTTCTTTTCGAAGAATAAAACGGGAAAAGCCCCAAATTAGTGTGGTATTTTCTGCCGTTCATAATAACGGCAAATTATTTGCATACCGCAAGTTCGTATTTTGTGACACTATAAAATTTGCTCATGTTTAAAACCGCAGAAGATATCCGCCAGTTAAATGAAAAGATCAGTCACGCCGGACAGTTCACCGATAAATTAAGAGAAGAAATAGGCCATGTCATAATAGGACAAAGCCATATGCTCGACAGGCTCATGATCGGTCTGCTTAGCAACGGACATGTCCTGCTCGAAGGAGTGCCCGGCCTGGCCAAAACCTTAGCCATCAAATCACTCTCACAGGCCATTCATGCACGGTTCAGCCGCATACAGTTCACCCCGGATCTGCTGCCGGCCGATGTCATCGGCACCATGATCTACAATCAGCAGCGCAATGAATTCGTGGTACGCAAAGGGCCCATCTTTGCCAATTTCATTTTAGCAGACGAGATCAACCGGGCACCTGCCAAAGTGCAAAGCGCCTTGCTCGAAGCCATGCAGGAACGCCAGGTAACAATTGGCGACAGTACTTATAAACTGGATGATCCCTTTTTAGTACTCGCCACACAAAACCCGTTAGAACAGGAAGGCACCTACCCCCTCCCAGAGGCCCAGGTAGACCGCTTCATCATGAAAGTGATAGTGGATTACCCAAAGATGGCAGAAGAACAACATATCCTCCGGTTGAACATACAGGGAAATTTTCCCGCTATCAAACAAGTCGTCTCCATACAAGAAGTGACCAATGCCAAAGAACTCACCCGGCAGATATACATGGATGAAAAAATAGAGCAGTATATACTCGACATCGTTTTTGCCACCCGCCGGCCCGAAGATTATAAATTAGAAAAACTGAAACCACTTATTTCCTACGGCGCCTCACCAAGAGGAAGTATCAACCTCGGGTTAGCCGCCAAAGCACAGGCATTCCTGAATAAAAGAGGATTTGTAATACCAGAAGACGTACGAAGCATTTGTAAAGATGTGCTCCGTCACCGCATCGGGCTTACCTACGAAGCAGAAGCAGAAAATGTAAAAGTGGAAGATGTAATAGAAGATGTGCTGAGACAGATAAATGTACCATAAAAAGCAGACCGTTAACGGATGACCGTTGACCGTTCTGCCCTAAAGCAAATCCAGTCCCTTGATTCCTTACCCTATAAGTTTATTTAATGACAAGCTACAAAAACCTGGATGCCTGGAAATTAGCGATGCAATTAGTAACTGACATATACCAGCTATCAAAAAATTTCCCAAAGGAAGAAATGTTCGGCCTTACATCACAAATGAGGCGGGCTGCTGTATCAATACCAGCAAATATCGCCGAAGGTGTCGGCAGAAACTATAAGAAGGATACAGTTCAGTTCTTACATATATCCAGAGGTTCGCTGTATGAGTTAGAAACATTATTAAACATTGCTGTCATGGTAGAACTAATTTCAACTGATTCGTTTAATAAAATTTCTCCATTGATTGACAAATGTCTGCAATTACTCAATGGGCTCATCCGCTATTATGAAAAATCAAATTTAAAATAACAGTATGATCTAAAGAACGGTCAACGGTCATCCGTCAACGGTCAACTAAAATAAATGCTAACAACAACCGAAATATTAAAAAAGGTCCGGGAGCTCGAGATCAAAAGCAAAAAGCTCACCACCGACCTTTTCACCGGTGAGTACCACAGTGCTTTCAAAGGAAAAGG